>JAUVKB010000081.1 GCA_030596405.1 Deltaproteobacteria bacterium | reverse complement strand
CATGTTTCTTGGGCGCCACGGAAACAAGAGGCCTCTGGACTGAAAGATGTCAGGCCTGCGGGGAGTGTATTCTGGCGCGTACAGGTGGAATTTGTCCGGTTTCCAGATGTGCCAAAAGAATTTTAAACGGTCCCTGCGGCGGAGCGAGCAACGGCAAATGCGAAATCAACAAGGAGCTTGACTGCGCATTGCAGTTGATTATTGACAGACTAAAGGCGCTGGGGAGACTCGATGATTATGAAACTATCAGTCCCATTAAAGACTGGTCAACCGATCGAGCCGGAGGGCCTCGAAGAGTTGTGAGGGAGGACGTGCAGCTATGAATGTAAAAACACCAAGCAGACTGGAAAAAGTTCTTGCCGCTGGCCTACTTGCCGTAACGTCGGAGTGCGGCCCGCCCCGCGGTAGTGATCCGGAAGTTATCATTAAAAAAGCGGATTTAATAAAAGATTATGTTGATGCTGTGAATATCACTGATAATCAAACCTCCGTGACCAGGCTGTGCAGTCTGGCAGCCTGCATCCGACTGAAGCTGATGGGGCTGGATCCGGTACTTCAAATGGTAACCCGCGACAGGAACCGGATTGCCCTGCAAAGCGATATCCTGGGAGCCGCATCATTTGATATTAACAATATTCTCTGTCTTTCCGGTGACCATCAAAGCTTCGGAGACTGTTCCAGGGGACAGAATGTTCACGATATAGACTCCATACAGCTTGTTCAGACCGTCAGGCATATGCGGGATCAAGGAAAGTTTCTCGGCGGAGATGATATAACGCGTCCCCCAAAAATGTTTGTGGGAGCTGCGGCCAATCCGTTTGCCGATCCGTTTGAGATCCGTGTGCCGCGTCTGGCCAAAAAGATTGCAGCCGGCGCTGAATTCATTCAAACCCAGTGTATCTATAATCTGGACAAGTTCGAAGAGTGGATGAAAATGGTAAGAGAACGCGGCCTTCATGAAAAGGTATATATTCTGGCTGGAATGACCCCCATGAAATCGGCTGGTATGGCAAGATACATGAAGAACAGGGTTCCGGGCATGGATGTGCCTGACGAACTGGTCAAACGCCTGGCCGGCGTTCCAAAGGAGAAACAGGCCGAAGAGGGAATCGACATTTGCGTGGAATCAATAGAGCGTTTAAAAGAAGTTGAAGGTGTGCGGGGATTTCATATCATGGCCATTGAATGGGAGGAAAAAGTGCCGGAAATTGTCAAACGGATAGGTCTGTTTCCCAGGCCAAAGATTGCTGATTAGACATAAATTTTTACTTTTAACCAAATTAAGGGGGTATTTATGAACACAAAAAAAAGAATCCTTATAGTCGATGATGAGCCTGATTTCGCTTCCATTGTTCAGAGGAATCTGGAAAAAGAAGGCTTTGATGTAGATGTTGCTTATGATGGTGTACAAGGGCTTGAAAAAGTAAAGGATAATCCTCCTGATGCTATTGTTCTGGATGTTATGATGCCTGAAAAAGATGGGTATGCAGTCTGCAAGGAGCTTAAAAGCGACGAAAAATATGCTGATATTCCCATACTTATGCTGACCGCGGTGGCGTCGCATGTGACTTCAACCCGTTATTCACATTATGACGGGATGAGCATGCAGGCTGATGATTATCTGCCCAAACCGGCTTCCGCAGAAGAGATTACAGACAGCATTAAAAGCCTTCTAGACCTATAAAAAAAGCAAGGAGATTCTGTTGTCCCTGGTGCCATTTTATCTCCATCTTTATCAGGGTCGGAGGCTATTTTGTAACATCAGAACAAAATCCGATCCTGATGAAACACGGGCCGGCCGGCTGATTTATAAATGAGGATATCAGATGAAGGTTTTTTGCATGTTGGGCGATAAGCGGGCCTTACGTTCAAAAACGCCCGCAATGTATACGAAGATACTGAAAAGGGTCGGTATTAGAGGGGCATGTGTTCCTTTTATGGTCGAACCGGATCAGATCGGAAAGGCGCTCTGCAGCATCAAGGTGTTGAATATGGCGGGCGCAATCCTGACTATACCTTTCAAGGAGACGGTAATACCTCATCTGGACATTCTCTCGGAAGGGGCTAATATTATCGGTGCTGTTAACACCATCATTTATGATGGGAAAACACTCAAAGGATACAATACCAATGCCATAGGTTTTATGGATGCCATGGACGAAGCAGGTTTTGACCTTACCGGCAAGTCCGCTCTTGTTTTTGGATCAGGAGGAACTGCCCGGGCGGTTGTTTTTATACTAAACTGGCTGCGGGCTGCTTCGATACTTATAACAGACGGGGATGAGAAGAAAACATTCCAGATTACCAAAAAAATCGGGGGTGAAACAAAATCGCTTGAATCTTTGCCGGATAAGCCTGTTTTAGTTGACATAGTAGTTAATGCCACATCTCAATCTACTATCGATGAAACGCCGGAGTTTGCAGACCTGGTAAAGAGGCTCGAAACTCCGAAATGCAAACTGATAGTCGATCTGAACTATGGATCCGCAGAAAATTTCTGGAAGGATATGGCCGATAGCAGAGGCATAAAATTCATAGACGGTCTTCCTGCTCTTGCTCATCAGGCCAGGCGTACCTTTGCTTTATTAACAAAAGTGCAGGTCAATGCTCATGAATTTATGAAAGTGCTTGAATCTGTATAGGCTTAATTTTTTACAGGTATAATAACGGTAAAAACAGTCCCTTTACCAAAGGTACTCTCAACATCAATGAACCCCCCCATGGAATCGACCAGACCTTTTACAATCGGAAGGCCGAGTCCCGTACCTGTAATATACCTTGTTTTGTCATTTTTTACTCTGTAGAATCTGTCAAAAATCTTGTCAAGGTGCCTTTCTTCAATTCCAAATCCATTGTCTATCACCAGGACCCTTATATTTATTCCAGTATACTCTATCTTAACTCGGATTGCTCCCCCATCCTGGGTGTAATTGACGGCATTGGCAATCAAATTGCCGAAAATACTCTCCAGAGCAATCGGGTCGGCCTTTATGATCGGTATTGGATCGTCCGGAGCTTCCAGTGTAAGGGACTGCCTTTTATTTTCAGCCCTGGTTCCAAGAAAATCGACTATATCTTTCAGCAAGTCAGCCAGGCTGACTTGTTTTGGTTCCTGAACAACTATTCCCGATTCAATGCGTGACAGATCCAGCAGATCTCCGATAAGGGAAATAAGCCCTCTGGTCTTTTCTTTGGCGCGTGAAAGCATATGCTGATCATCTTCGGATTTTACACCAACAAATTCTTTTAGCACCAGCGCCAGTTGTTCATGTATAGTGGAAAGCGGAGATCTGAGTTCATGGGAAACCTTGGCAACGAATTCGGACTTGAGTTGCTCTAAAGTTTTCATGGCTGAAATATCCATAAAATTTACAACTGCTCCAAGGCATTCCCTTTTATCGCCAAGCACAGGCCGGCCGCGCGCCATTAAATATTTATTATTCGGCAATAAAAGCTCGTATGTGGGGATATCATTAAAATCCACATGCCTGCCCTGTGAAATTTCCACGATAAGATTACAAAGAGCTTTATCGGAAATATAAGTATCTATATGTTTCCCCGTGCCGATCGATTTATCGATGCCCAAATGGAGACGGAAAGAAGGATTCATCAGCATCACCCTCCCTTCCGGATTTGTTACCACAACTCCGTTGGGAAGAGATTCAATGATAGTATGAATACGGCTTTTTTCAGCGTCAAGATCAAGCAGTGTTTTTCTTCGTTTTTCCTCTATTTGTTCGGCTTCACGTTTGAGTTCAAGCTTTTCACGCGCCCGCCTGACTACTATGCGCAACTGTTCAGGTTCATATGGTTTTGAGATAAAATCGTATGCCCCGATCTTCATGGCTTCTATGGCTGTCTCCAGTGTTGCATATCCGGTAATTACAATTACGAGAATCTCTTTATCCATATCCTTAATTCGCCTAAGAACCTCCATCCCGTCCATGCCCGGCATCTTCATGTCAAGAAGGACAATGGCAATTTCATTCTCCTTTTTTATAATATCCAGGCCTTCATCTCCACGGGATGCTTTAAAGACATCGCATCCCAGCCGGGTAAGAATTCGCTCAGCGCCGTCTCTGAGATCCTGTTCATCATCTACAACCAGCACTTGAGTGGTTCTTGTACTATTCTCCATTATCGTCTCCTTTGTTATCCCGAGCAGCAAGTGGAAATTCAATATAGAAAGTTGTGCCCTGATCAGATTTGCTTTTTACATAGATTCTGCCGCCGTGGTCTTCCACAATTCCGTAAACCATGCTGAGACCCAGCCCGGTTCCCTTGCCCTCTTCTTTGGTTGTAAAAAAAGGCTCAAAAATATGCTTTTGAATCTTTTCCGGTATTCCGGGTCCTGTATCTGATATTTCAATGCAGACTCGATTTTTGCCGGATAGCCTGTAAGAATTAATATTAAGTTTTCCGCGACCGGCCATCGCATCGGCAGCATTAAGGATCAGGTTCAGGAACACGTGATTCAACTGCTGCATATTGGCATTTACCGGTGGAAGCCTGGGGTCCAGATTTTTTTCTATTTCAATATTATGGAAAAGAGTTTGATTTTTCAGTAAAAAAAGTGTTCGGGTTATAGCTTTATTAACATCGTGCGGCTGCATTAATTGACTTGTCTGACGTGAAAATTCCAAAAGTTCCTTAACTGTATCGCGACATCGCTCGGCATCCAGAATTACCCGCTGCAAATCTTCTTTGGCTTCCTTTACAAGATCGTATTCTTCCAGTATCAGGTTTGAAAAAAGAATAATTCCGGCAAGGGGGTTGTTCAACTGGTGAGCCACGCCGGCAGCAAGTTTGCCCAGGGATGCCATCTTTTCCGACTGAAGGAGCTGTGACTGGGTCTGTTCCAGTTCTTTTTTCATTTTAAGCTCCACCCGCAAATCGTGAAAAAAGCCGATGCTAGCCGCTTCGCGATCACCTTCATATACAATCGAGGCATTGAGACTGATGGGGACGGTGCCGCCGTCTTTTCTTAAAAGATTAATATGGTATGCCTTGACCTTTCCTTTGCCTCCGTATTCATCACTGCGGAGTTTTTTCATAACCTCTCTCGCGCCGTCATCTACATATATATCCCAAATATCAAGCTTGTTGATGGTTTCATCTACGCTAAATCCGGTTATTTCTGCAGCCGCATCATTGAACATGCGTATCTTGCCTGATTTGTCGGCCGCTATAACGCCGTCCACCGCGCTCAGAATAAGGTTGCGTAAAAAAGCATTAGACCTGTGCAGTTTTTCTCCCAGTTCTTCAATGTCCGGAAATTCAAAGTCGAGCATTGCAATCGCCTCGTTTTTTTCATCGGAAAAAACAGGATAAGAATATAAGCACGAAAATCCTTCCTGACGTTCCCTTAAGGCTAACTTGTGGGTTTGGGCAACTTCCATTGCGGGGCAATTATTGCAGGGAGAGGTTCGATCATAAAGCGTTTCGTAGCATAGTTTTCCCACAACATCGGCTTTATGCTTATAAAAATCATGTCCACCAGCGAAAAGGATTTTGAATTCCGGGGAAATTACTATGATTTTTTTTCTAAATGCCTCAAGCGCTTTTCCTATATAGTAATCAGCATTTTTGTCTGTCTGTTGCATGTTATGGCCCCCATTATAACAAAAAAGGTAATTACAGAGACTTTTGCAAAACGCCCCCTTTCGTCTAATTTCGGTGTCAGGCTCAATTTTAATCCTCAAAATATGATAGTCTATTCATGTGGTTAAAATTTTTGCCTTCCTTGAACTTGAACGAAATTGAACATTTTTCAAAGGTCTAATTACAATTTTAAAATTACTGCCACAGGCGGATACTATTTCAATAAATTTAATTTCTGTTTACGTAAAACAGATGTTTATGTCAATATCGCAAACACTGGTTTTTAAAACGGCATTAATGGAATCTTGCCGATGTTGGTCGCTCTATTTTCTTTCCACACCAGGTAGTTTGTCATCCCGTATTTATTAACCTGCTCCTTCATGGATGGAATCACCTGCTTTCGGATCGAACAATCCGGGTCATTCTTAGTTTCTCATACAAACGGTTTTCGCCTCATTAAGGCACGCCGCCATGACAATGCTTAATTCATACTGGAAGGGGAAGAAACGGGGTCAAGCATTGAATCTTGAATGAGGTAACGTGCCTTCCGTTTTCAAGATTTTTCTTTTCAGTTTACTGTTACTTTTCATCTTTGCAGGAGGTCTTTAAATAGTTTTTATCAATATTCACGACCTAAGGGTAGTTGGAACTTGGGCATTCCGCTATATGCGATCCCCCACCGGTTAACATTATCGAATTTTATCTGCCTCCCGGTAGAATACCAACAATTTGGGCTTGCTGGACACGAGGAGCGACTGGCCCACATTTTTTTATATGTATTTGCACCCGTTTTTTTATATCATTTACTATAATTTTAACACCTTCTATCTCTTCATTAACATTCCATTCTTCACCATTTCTTCCTTGTATTATAAACTTTCCGTCTTTCACAAAAAAATTCCACTGATGAAACCCGCGATAACCTTCATTGGTACCTTCATTTTTGTTGTGATTTAATACAGTCCAGCTATTTGTTTTGGCGCATTTTATCATTTCTTTTATACCCAGAAGAGGATTTTCAGTATGATCCAGGGAATTAATAGCATGTACCAAGTCAAATTTATTGATCCCAAACTGAGCAGATAATTCTTCTGCTTTTCCATAAACTGTTTTAACTGGTGAATTTATATTATATTTTCGATATAATTCATGGTATAATTTTGATAGTGGATCTACAGCTGTAATATTAATTACTTTCCCATTCCATTTATACCCAATATTGGTAATCGGCCCTGAACCAACATCTAATACCTTAATCATATGTAAATTATCAGGAATGAATTGACGTAAGTATGAACTTAAATTAGTATTGGAATTTATTCTTCTTGAATAATCGTCCTTCCATAGAGAACCTTTAGTTTTGAACCAATTATCCCAAAAGTTGTGTTCATTTTGAATACCATTTTCCCAAATAAAATCATTCATAAGTGCGCAATATTAACGGCTACCTGTGTATTTCAGGCCTTACACTTCAGGCTGTTGAGCCTAAAACAGCGTTTAACCTGAATTTAAAACAGATCATATCTGGTTTTGCTTCCAGCCCTGATGCGCTTCACCCGCTTTGCGGCAGAACCTGCCGTGCCGCACAAAGCACCTCAGGGCATGTAGCAGGTTGGTAATTAACGCCTGCTATGGAAGAGCTGAAATGATTGCATCTTTGGCTTTTGCCTTCTGTTCGGCTGAAAGGCCGTATATTTTTTCTATAGATTTTTTGATTGAATTTGCCAATATTTCTTTTTGCTCGGGGCTGAGGCTTTGAAGCTTGTTTACAGCTTTCTTCGCTGTATTTTTGATTTGGTTTTTTTGTTCATCGGTCAAGTTTTTTATAATGTCGATAGCCGTCTGTGCCGAATTCTTAATTTTTTCCTTTTCCTCACTGGTAAGCTGCTGCCTGTATCCCTTGCGTTCCTGACTCATCTCTTTTTTTATCTCCTTTTTGGTTTGAGCCATAAGAGGAGAAAATCCTGTAAGGATAAAAGCAAAAGACAGTGTTATAACCATAAATTTTTTCATCATGATGTTATCTCCTTTTTAATTAGTGAATTTAAGTTGGCAAGCAAGACTGTTTAATGTTCTTATTGACAGAAAGAAGCTGTTAATGCAAATAAAAAAATTGCGGTCGCCAAGCATCATACGATCATTTATTTTAAGCACAAACTGTTTCTTAAGTTACTCAATTAATAAAAGAACTTGCATTTCCGCACAATATGGAATATCTGCCATTTAATGCTCGGATAAAAAATCAAACTTTTTATGAAAATTTGCGTCAACAAAATAGACTTTTTACGAGGGATATCATGAAAAAATGGTTACGAAAGGGTTTAATATTTTTTTTATGCCTTGCGGTTTTATTCTCGTTTGCCTGGTTTGTTCTTGTGGATCTGTTTGTAGAACGGATAGTGGAAAAATACGGTACGGATATAGTTGGCGCAAAAGTCGAGCTGGATAACGCGGATGTAACGCTTTTTCCTGTCGGTTTTGCTTTAAAACGCCTTCAAGTTACCGATCCTTACAGCCCCATGACAAATGCACTGGAGATTGAACGTATCGCTTTTTCCGTGGACGGTATAAAGCTGTTGCACCGCCAGGTCATTATCGATGAGATGACCCTCGACAAAGTAAGGTTCAATACGTCCAGAAAAGAATCCGGCGCAATCCCCGGAAAACTAAATAAAGTTCCGGGTAGTTTAAAAAAAAGGGCGGGAAAAGTGCTCTTATTGCCTTCATTGGAGATCCCTGATGTAAATGAGATACTTAAAAAAGAGGAGCTTCGCTCTGTTGAGCTGGCAAAATTGCTTCGTAACGACATCAGGGATGAAAAAGAAAGATGGAAGAAGATATTAAAAGAGCTCCCGGATAAGGAGAGACTTGATGAGTATAAAAAGCGGGTCAAGGCGGTCGAGTCCGCAGCAAAAGGAGATTTGAGCGGCATAATCGGGGGTATTGCTGAAGCGGGCGCTATTAAAAAGGACATCGAGAGTGATTTAAAGCAGATACAAAGCGCACGCAGAGAATTTGAGACAAGACTGGCGCATTATAGAAAACGGATGGATGAGGCAATAGAGGCGCCGCAGGAAGATATCCGCCGTCTAAAAGACAAGTACTCATTATCGCCCGTGGGTCTTGGAAATTTAACCCGTCTCCTTTTGGGCCCAAAAATCGGAGAATGGGTAGATAAAGCCATTGTTTGGCATGAAAAGCTAAAGCCGATCATGGAACGGGTAAAAGATAAAGAAGATAAACCGGAAGTTGTTAGACCGGTTAGCGGTAATGGTATGCCGTATTTCTTAATCAGAAAGTCGGACGTATCGGTCAAGCTTAAATTTGGCGATCTTGCAGGCAAAATAAAAAATATTACACCGGATCAGGACGTTTTACGCATTCCCCTTACTTTTATTTTTTCAGGAGAAAACCTGAAGAATGCGCAGTCTGCCGAAATAACCGGCGCCCTTGATCACATTAACCCCCTAAAATCTCACGACATTGTGAAACTGCACCTTAAAGGATGCCGGTTGCGGGATATCAAGCTGTCTG
>JAUVKB010000258.1 GCA_030596405.1 Deltaproteobacteria bacterium | reverse complement strand
CTAAAAAAGGCGCGTCACATGTCTGGCGAGTCATCAAGGAACTTTTTACGTTTACTCCTTTTCACAAGAAAACCGATATTTCAAGCGCCCTGGAATATTTAGGCAGTGTCTGCAGGAAAAAAACAATTTCTTTTTTGATCTCTGATTTTTTATCTCCCGGCATCAAATCAGATACAAAAGCCGGTTATCTCAAGCAGCTAAAGGTAGTCTCAAAAAAACATGAGTTCATCGGCGTTATAGTTTCCGACCCCGGTGAATTTTATCTGCCGGACGCGGGGATTGTCACACTTTCCGATCTTGAAACAGGCAGGCAGTCTGTTTTCGATGCTTCAGACAAAAAAACACGGCGAGCATTTGAGAAACAGAAAAAAGAAGAATATAATAATATACTTGCCATGCTTAAAACATCGGATATCGACTGCATGGAAGTCAGCACCGACAGCAACGCGTCAAGCGTTCTGACTAAATATTTCAGGTATCGGGAAAAAAGGATACGGTAATGCGCCGGAATATTTATATTCTTTTATTTATTTTTTTATTTGAGTCTTTTTTCCTGGCTGCCTTTGCGGATCAGCGCACGCAAAAAAACACACCTGCCGGCCTGGGGCAAAACGCGAAGGTCGCTTCCGGCGCCAAGGAAAATAAAGGTGAAAATAAAGGTGAAAATAAACCTGTCATGACCGACATCCATGATATCAAACCTCCGGAAAAATACGGCCTCAGGCCGGAAATATTCCGTTATATTCCTTATATAATTGCCGGCATATTAATCGCCGGGCTGATTGCGGCGGGTGTATGGTTTTACCGGAAAAAACGTAAAAACAATGAGCCGACGCAAGTTGAGGCCAGGCTTGCGCCTGACGAAGAAGCGCTGAACCTCCTGCGGGCTTTGGCAGGTTTTAAAGATTCTGACCACAAAGAATACTATTTCAGACTTTCCGCGATTTTAAGATGCTATATCCATGGGAGGTTCAACATGAACGCCCCTGAAATGACAACTGAAGAGCTGGTTCCGAAGATAGAAAAACTGCAACTCGACAAAAAAATGAAACAAGGGGTCAAAGACCTGCTGCACGCAAGCGAGCCTATAAAGTTTGCGGCACAAAATGCTGATAAACAGATGATCGAAAACGATTTTCAATTTGTTGAAAACTTTGTGAAACAAACCTCCATTGAAAAGCATAAAGAAGAAAACCTGAAAAAATAAATTATGTTTGTGTTTGCTTCGCCATATTTTTTTTTACTGCTGGCTGTAATTCCTGTATCTATTGTATATCGGAATAAAATACGGATGCACCCTGACCTGCGCGTGTCAAGCCTGCCGGCGGCTCATACTATTTCTTCTTCTGTTTTTTTAAAGGCAGGGTCGTTTCTGCCTTTTTTAAAATACGCGGCAATAGTTCTTTTAATCATAGCAATGGCAAGACCCCAGTGGGGAACCAGGCAGGTAAGCACAATGACCGAAGGGATCAATATCATTCTTGCGGTCGATCTTTCCGAAAGCATGGCCGCTCTTGATTTTAAGCAGGACAACAAGATTACAAACCGTCTTGAAGCCGTAAAAAAAGTGATGCAAAAATTTATTTCCAAAAGGAGCGGGGACAGAATCGGCATGGTTGTTTTCGGATCAGAGGCTTATACCCAGCTTCCTTTGACACGGGATTACAATGCCATATCATCGATTCTTGAACGCCTGGAAACAGGATCTGCAGGGCCGAAAACCGCCATCGGCGATGCAATCGGCATCTCCGTTAAGAGGCTGGAAGACATAAAAAGCAAATCAAACATCATCATCCTGTTAACCGACGGGCAGAGCAATTCCGGGGAGTTTTCTCCGGAAACCGCCGCTGAAATCGCTTTGCAAAAAAACGTAAAAATTTACACTATCGGCGTTGGAACACGGGGAAAAGCCCCTTTTCTTATTCATGATCCCATGCGCGGCGATCGATATATTTACAGGCAGGTTGACATTGATGAGAACACACTGAAACATGTTGCTCAAAAAACAGGCGGGCTATATTTCAGGGCGGAAGACACCAGGGGTCTGGAAAAAATCTATAACACCATAGACAGCCTGGAAAAAAGCGAAATTAAAGTGAAAATATTTGCGGAACACAAAGACCTTTACAGTTATTTTCTTGCTCTTGCCTTTATTTTGCTTTGCCTGTGGATAGTCCTTGCAAATACAAGATTTTTGAGGGTTCCATGAAATTTATCAGTGTAGAAATATTTTTTCTTATCTGGGCGCTGCCGGTTCTTTTTCTGATCTGTTTCTCGGGAATAAGAAAAAGACAAAATATACTTTTACGATTTTCTTCGTTAAAGGGCTTAAAATCGATAGTGCCTGAATCGAGCAGCACAAGGCGCTGGATAAAGGCGGGACTTATCCTTCTGGCCATTCTTTTTGCGATTGTCGCTCTGTCAGGCCCCCAGTACGGATATAAATGGCAAAAAATCGAGCGCAAGGGCATTGATATTATAATCGCTCTGGACTGTTCAAAAAGCATGCTGGCAAAAGATATCAAGCCGGATCGCCTGGAACGTGCCAAACGGGAGGTTTATGATCTTTTGTCCATGTTGCATGGAGACAGG
>JAUVKB010000019.1 GCA_030596405.1 Deltaproteobacteria bacterium | reverse complement strand
TATTTTGACGGGAAAGTGGTTGTGGTGGATCGATGCCTTGCTGAGAACGGAAGATGTCTGCAAGTATGTCCTGTGGCCGGTTATGAGGGGACATCTCCAAAAATAAAATGGCCTGATCATGCTTCTGGTGCTTCTGAAAACGGGGAAATAGGATCTTTCCGGAAAATTTTCACGGCACGCGCAACAGATGAAAAAATAAGGGAAAATGCCCAGTATGGGGGTGTTGTATCCGCTATTATGATATATGCTCTGGAGAAAGGATATATACATTCGGCTGTCTTGACGAATTCCGGCAACCATGCCTCGCCGGAGGGGAGTATAGCTGAAAATCGATCGGATGTAATTAAATGTTCCGGATCACGATATTCTGCATCCGGTGGGCTTGCAGCGCTGAATTTAGCCATAAAGGAAGGAAAAGAAAGGTTTGGCGTGGTTGGACTTCCGTGCCAGATGGAAGCTGTGGCCCGAATGCAACAGATACAACCGGTGCAGCCGGACGGGAAAAAGATAAACGGATACATAGAGCTTAAAATCGGTCTTTTTTGCACATGGGCCGTCGATTATCGGGCGCTTGATGCTTTTTTGAAATACAAAGGGATTGAGGGACCGGTCAAGAAATTTGATATTCCTCCGCCTCCTGCTGAAAAATTTCAGGTTAAGACCGAAAAGGGCCGGACGGATTTTTCTCTTTCGGAAATCAGGCCGTTTATACAAAAAGGATGTGGTCTGTGTCAGGATATGACGGCTGAAATGGCCGATATTTCCGTTGGAACGGTGGAAGGCCGAAAAGGATGGAATACGGTTATAATCAGGACGATTGCCGGAGAAAAAATCTTTAATGAGGCTGTTGCTTCCGGTTGGATTCAAACCGGAAATTTGCCTGAAGACAGCTTTAAGCATTTGAAACAAGCTTCCAATAATAAAAGAACAAGGGGTATGAAGGCAAGGGCAAAGATGGATAGGAGCAGAGCATGAAGATAATAAGTCAAAAAAAAGGAGAAGTCGATTTATTGCTCCAGGGAAATGAAGCTATTGCCCGCGGCGCCATAGAGGGCGGGGTGATTTTTTGCTCGGGCTATCCGGGAAATCCTTCTTCTGAAATTATTGAAACCCTTGCCGGGGCCGCAAACGATCTGCCCATTTATGTGGAATGGTCGATAAATGAAAAAGTTGCCATGGAGGCGGCTACCGCCGCATCGTTTGCCGGGTGCCGTGCTCTGGTGAGCATGAAGCAAAACGGGGTAAACGTAACATCGGACTTTTTAACCAATCTGACCCTTTCGGGAACAAAGGGCGGGCTTGTATTGGTCTCCTGTGACGACCCGGGCGGGATATCGAGTACCAATGAGGAAGATGCAAGAATATTTGCCAAATTGTCCGGCATCCCGCTTCTTGAGCCTGCCACCCCACAGGAGGCCCTTGAGATGACACGATGGGCCTTTGAACTTTCCGAGAGCATCAAAAACATTGTAATGATAAGAAGTGTCTCCCGGCTTTCCCATACGCGGTCCAATGTACTTATACACGATCTGCCGGACCTTAATCCAAAAGCCTGTTTTGATACGGGCGCGCCTTTTCATACCTTTCCCGTGGTTTCGAAGCACCGGGCAAGGAATGAAAAACTTAACACGGCGGCAGAACTTTTTGAAAACTCGCCTTTCAACCGGTATGACGGGCCGGACAAACCGGACTTGCTTGTAATTTCCTCCGGATGTTCCTGGAATTATGCGATGGAATCGGTTAAGATACTTGGCCTTGAAGGTAAGGTGGGAATTTTCAAAATCGGGACCACCTGGCCTCTGCCTAAAACACTGCTGGCAAAACACCTTAAAACCTGCGATCAGATCCTTTTTGCAGAGGAGACAGATCCGTTTATTGAAGACAACGTGAAATCTTTTGCATCGGATCTGGGAAAAGGAGTCGGATTAAAAACTTATTTCGGCAAGGCTTCAGGGGATGTTCCTTCCTGCGGTGAGCTTTCTCCGGCATGTCTTATCGAAATAATCGGAAATATTTTTGGCATATCGCATAAAAACAGATCTTACAGGGACAAAATATCAGCGCTTATTAAAAATTCCGTGCCTCCAAGGGAATTTGGTTTCTGTCCGGGATGTCCGCACCGCGGATCATTTTACGCCATCAAGACGGCGCTTTTGCGGGACAACAGAAACGGTTTTGTTTCAGGGGATATAGGTTGTTACACCCTGGGAATATGGCCGACCGGTTTTAGCCAGGTAAAATCGGTGCATGCCATGGGATCAGGGGCAGGTCTTGCATGCGGGTACGGGAAACTTGAACAATTTGGATTTGATCAGCCGGTTATCACCGTTTGCGGGGACTCTACTTTTTTCCATGCCGGTATTGCCCCCCTTATCAATGCAAAATTCAACTCATCTGATATCCTGCTGCTGATTTTAGACAACAGCGCAACCGCCATGACAGGTTTCCAGCCGCATCCGGGAACCGGCATTACAGCCATGGGACATTCTGCCGAACCGGTGGATATTGAAAAACTGTGCCGTTCCATCGGCGTCACAGTGAAAGAGGCAGATCCTTATGACATGGAAAACACCGCAGGGATGATATACGACCTGATGAAAAAGAGCGGCCCAAGAGTGCTTATCCTGAAACGCAAATGTGCCCTGGTGCAGGGCAGGGAAGGGGGATTCCCATACAGAATGCATGTAGATCAGGACAAATGTATAGGCGAGGTGTGCGGGTGCAACAGATATTGCACCAGAATATTTCGTTGTCCGGGATTGATCCGGGATGAACAGACCCAAAAGGCGCGTATTGATGAGGTGATTTGTGTGGGTTGCGGAATTTGTGCTGATATATGTCCACAGGGAGCAATCATTCAAGAAAAAATCGATGAACCGGGAATTTCAACCAGTTTGCCGTACAAGGGGTAAAAATGTCTGTAAATCTGATAATAACCGGTGTCGGCGGTCAGGGAAATGTTCTGGCTTCACAGATTCTGGGCAAAGCCGCAGTCCGAAAAGGATTAAAAGTCACAATAGGGGAAACTTTCGGGTTGTCCCAGAGAGGCGGGCCTGTGATGAGCCATATCCGCCTCTCAAAGGAGAGTAACGCAGGTCCGATAATCCCCCCGAATGCAGCTCATATAGTAATCGGTCTTGAGCCGTTAGAGGCCTTGAGAATACTTGAAGAGTATGCAAATGCCGGCACTGTTTTTATAGTTAATTCCAGGCCTATTTATCCTTTAAATGTTATTGCCGGCGAGGTGCAATACCCGGATATCGAATGGATCAGATCTGTAATTTCCCAGTCGGCAAAAAGGCTTTTCTGGCTTGAGGCGACCAGTATGGCCGTTGATCTGGGCGGCCCGATAATGTTGAATATGATCATGCTCGGAGCCCTGTGCTCACTTGATGACTTTCCCATAACGTGCCGGGATATCAAGGGTGTTCTAAAAGATATTTTTGAGGAATCCAAACTTGAATTGAACTATCGGGCATTGGATATCGGGGAAAGTATGATCAGCAGCATATATAATTGATTTCAGGACTCTATAAAAAATAACAAATGATCAACGACAAGGAGCGCCGTATGGATTTACAAAATAAAACATCCGTCATGAATCAGGAAATTTTCAAGATCGGTCTTCCCGTGGAAACGGTTTCAGTATATCTTCTATGCTGTGGCTTTGCAGATGCTGATACTGTTATATCAATAAAGAATCTTCTTAAAGTTTGGAACAGTACCGGGGAGGTATTGGCTGACGGGATTGAAAAACTTGAGCAAATGAATGTTCTATCCAGGATAATTTCAGACGGGGAGGGGAATAATATTTATAAACTTGCGGAAATAAAAGAGTGGGGGCCTACGTAAAATTTATCATACTTTTGTGTTTTAATTGTGATTTTTTGAAAGTTCTTTTTTAACGCATTCTTTTACCAGGCTGCCAGGCACATCAATACGGATTCCCGGACATGAAGAGGCCATGATATGCCAGTTGTTTACATCAATCAGCACACTTTCAATGAAAGGCCATGCCTTGCACATGCGAGGCTTTACCGGGTGAATTGTGCATTGCCCCTCCCAGAATATACAGTATCCGTTTTTACCCTGGGCCAGAACAGGTTTTTTCCCCGACATACGGCAGTAATCCGCCACAAACTGTTCAGGATCTGCTTTAATATAAGCGGCAATAGTTATAATATCTTTTTCAGTAACAAAAGTTCCTCCATACCCCTTACAGCAATCCCCGCATTTTTTGCATTTGAAAATATCTGACGATTTCATAGTGTTAAACTGTATGTCTTGTTTCCATAGCCCTTTGCAAGGTTACTTGATCTATATATTTAAGGTCGCCGCCCATAGGCACACCCGATGCGATTCGTGTTACTTTGACCGGATAATTTTTAAGGCGGTCTGCTATATATGAAGCAGTAGCCTCTCCTTCAACATTTGTGCCTGTGGCAAGAACGATTTCTTTAATCCTGCCCCTGTCTATCCTTAATATCAGTTCCTTGATCCTGATATTGTCCGGCCCGACGCCATCCATAGGGGACAGCGCCCCCTGAAGTATGTGGTATAGTCCCAAAAAAGAACCCGACTTTTCAATAGCCACCATGTCGGCAGGCCGTTCAACCACGCACAATATCGAGGCGTCTCTTGCAGGATCGCCGCAGATATTGCAAATATTGCCGTCGCTTAAAGAAAAACAGACGGAACATAACTTTACTGTTTCTTTAAGCTTTATAATGCTGTTGGACAGCAGCTCAGCCTCCTTGCGAGGCGCTTGTAAAATATGCATTGCAAGACGCTCGGCAGTTTTTTTCCCGATTCCGGGAAGCCTGGAAAGGTTGTTAATCAAATTAAGTACAGATGACGGATAATGACGCATAACAGTTAAATGTTCCTGGAATTTTCCAATGCATTAAAAAAATTAAAAGCACGGCCACACGGCCATGGGCAAAAAGTTGTTTTAAACTTTCCATCCTTTTTACCGCGGTTTTCGATTATATTTTTTATGTTATATTTTGATGTATCTGTGACACTATCAGTTGAGACACAAACAAATCCATCTATTATCACAAGTAAAACATGAGTGCAAATATCATATGCTGTGTATAGCCAAAATACTATAACAATAATTGACAAAGCCATACGTTCCATATCCGGAAACTTTGCATCAGGTGCCGATGACCAGAATGAAATCCGTTTTCGTATCATGTTTCAGCAAATTTTTTATAGTTGGCGGAAGGAATAATCGTCAATATTATGGCGCTAAAATATAAAAATTTACATGGCGACCTATTTGTTTTAGAAGTAAAAAATATGCTATTGGAAAGTTATTGGAAATTCAGGGCATGCTGGTGGCTGTAACCTGAACTTGAGAGGATCGCCTGTCTTCCGCTATGTCTTTTAATGTCAACAACAATAGGCCCTAAAAGATTAACGGTCATGCTCTTTCTCTCTCCCTGCGCAATACTAACTAAAGCAAAAACACAGATATTTTCATTATTTTTTCCTTCAAAAATTTTCTTTTTGGCATAAGGAATATCTTCGAGATAATCATTTTTTATCACAAACGGATCAATCATTACAAAACACAGATCCGGAATTACAAGAGACTGGAGCCAATAAAAAGGGGAGCCGGGTCCATGCTCAATGATTACATAATCTTTTTGTTCCGGAAAACCCAAAAGGCCTTCAGGAAAACGGATTATTTCTCCCTTATCAATTTCTAACTTGCCGAATCTGGCCGTTTCTATGGTTGGCATAAGTAATGAAATTCTCCATATGTAATATGCTACAGCTATAAAATAACGCAAAGGCTTATTCGCCATGCATCGGTTTAACGGGCAACAGAACCAGATCAGCCGGCACATTTGCCGCTCTGATATTTTCTTCCATGATACTCCTGTACACCTCGGTTCTATGGACAATAGTCTGTTTTGGCGCCTCAATCCCCAACCTTACATGGTTGCCTTTAATTTCCAAAATACAAACCGTAACATCACTCCCTATAGTAATACTCTCATCCACCTTCCTGGTTAATACGAGCATGGGCTCCCTCCATGGTTCCCGGAATAATAATTGTTTCTTGACTATATCTAAATATGTCTAAATATATAAGCACGCAAAAAATATGCCGTTTATTTTTACCCGAATTAATTTTCTTGTTAAATTTTACGGTCAGAAATACGGTGTCCCATTTGCAAAATGCCCGACGAGGTTACGAACGTGGCCTGGACTAAAGAAGACGGCAATCGTTCTAATAAAACCCGATCGCAAATATTCTGTTCGCTTGTCGCCGGGAAAGAGTGTGCCGTAAAAAGGAAATTATTGCCTATCCGTTAAAGAAATAACCGCCCGAGCCAAAAAATATATTTCCCATTTCCCATTTATCTGAATATGGATAAAGCCTTTTGCGTCAAAGGTTTAGAAGGTTTACCGATCACCTGGTTTTAAAAGTTCCATCCCGCTGTTTTTTTCTTATCTGCATGGCATACTACTTGCTATTTTTAATGGACAGTCAAACAACAACAAAGCTGCAAAACCGTAACATTTACAGGCCAGAAAAATGGAAATACATCCTGATGATGAAATATTAAAAAGTATCTGTTCCGGCAGGAAAAGAGCAGAAAAAAAGTTCGCAACCAATAGATTTGAAACGCTTTTTAAGGAAGCTGTTAAAAATTCGTCCAAAACAGGCGACGGGCATAAAAAACAGATCATGGTCAACAACATGGCAAAAATGCAATTAAATACTTCCTCCCCGGCAAGAGATGTCTCGACAGTTAAGCGTGTTGAAAAATTATTGGATATTCTCGATGAATATCATCAAAAACTGGGCGACCTGAAAATTGCTTCAAAAGACATTAGCCCGTTGATTGTTAAAATAGAGTCGGAAAAAGAAAACCTTATCCCGGCTCTTAACTCTCTTTCTGACGGGGACAAACTTAAAGGGATATTAAATCAAACACTGGTCACCTCTTCGCTCGAAATATTAAAATTTAACAGGGGTGATTATATCACGTCTTAAAATTAATGATTTGCGGAAAATGAAATTACTTGCCAAAATATCAGTCTGTTTGGTCTTAGCAATGTTATTTTTGTCATGTTGCACATATCAGCGCAAAGCCGTTCTAAAACCGGCAGATCTTCCTGAAGAAATATATATATCCCCTGAATATAATACTTATCTTACATCCAAAGTAGGAATCTTTAGTTTCGCATCCCCTCTCTATGCCCCGGAAATGGGTAAAATTGCCGCTCAATATCTATACCGGGAGGTTCTAAAAGCAAATCTGTTCATTGATGTAACACTCGAACAAGATGCTGGATATATAAAAAGTATAGACAACTTGATCGATATAGCCTGCGGTAAAATGTACGATCTGATCATTATAGGAGATCTGTCCTTCTATTTTGACGGCAGTCATTTTGAAGCATCACGCATCAAAGAGCAGATACTCGTATTAAAACTGGAAAACAAAATGCCGGAAATCCTCTGGTATGCCGAAACAAGAGAAACCGCATTCCCTGCCCCTTCAACCGATTTAATATTAATTTATGGGCTTGCAGCGCCCGCTCCATCAACCGCAGAACTCATGGAAAAAAATGCGGAAAAATTCTGCAAAATGCTCTTATATCTTCCTCCGCGGTGATATACAAAAAACCTGCCTGTAAATTATTATTTGACAGGCGCCCTGTATTTATTTTTAGTATTATTAAAAATTTGAATATTCTTTAAAAACTGATAAATAACAACGACAACCTTATTTTGCGGTAATATAAAATTACGCTTCAGGATCCGGAAAAATGACGGAACAGCCCGAAAAAATTCAGGGAAAAAACATATTCGATATTCTTCAACAGGCAAAAATCGACAGGACGCTAATTAATTTACACTTAACAGGCAGTAAATACGAAAATTTAACTGTTATTACCGATATCAGGGTGAAAAACAACAATCCCTTTTTCAGCATCGATTACACGAAAGGATTCAAGGAGGCTGTTGTCGACCTTGATGCCTGTAAATTAAAATTCAAATTTATAGGAAAAGATAATATACATTATAAATTTAGCACATCAGGCGCGCAAATTTCTCATAACAACAATAAAATATGGATAAAATTTCCAGGCGCCATTGAGCGTATGCAGAGAAGAAAAAACTTTAGAATCGATGCGCCCATAAGTACAATAATTTTTTATAAAGAAAATTCCACAGAGCATAAAATCAACGTAACGAACATCAGCGCTGGAGGAGCACATGGCGCCGTTGCCTATGTTGACAATAAAACTCAAAAGGAACTTGCCTGGGAAGCAGGAAAGATCCTTCGGGATTTAGAACTGGTATTTCAATCAAAAAAAAATGCAACGGTGTATATCAAAGAAGCGTCTGTAATAAGACTTCATAAACACACTCAAAAAAAACAATACAATTTTGCCATAAATTTTTCTGATATCTCACAAAATGAAAAAAATATTTTGATAGAACTTATATATAAATTTCAAAGAGAATCTCTCCGAAAAAGAGTGCCGTATAAATAAAAAAACAGGTTTTAAAACATCTATTTTGCCCGCCGGTGTCAAACTATTGACATGACTTTAGCATTAAAACCGATTAACCCACGTCACTGCATCTATAATCCCCGGGTAAATATTAATTAATTAATTGAAATTACAGCATATATCTCAATGCTTCTGTCAGGCACACTTCTTGCTTTTAATAAAAAGCATAGACAAAGATCATAAGATAAAGATTATGGATAAATTTAATAAGTTTGACATAGCAAGCACTGTAACGGACTCATTAATCGAAGTATTCGACATGATGCTTTCATTGGATCTTCAACTTGCTGATGACGATTCAAAGGCAGTTTCAGACGACGAAAAAATAGTGGGATCCGTCGATCTGGGTGGAAAAGTATTAGGCAGCATCATTATACAGGTAAGTAAAAAATTTTCTCGCATAATGACAGCCTCTATGCTTGATATTAATGTCGATGATGTTAAAGGCAAGGATGACGTCAAAGATGTAATTAGCGAGCTGTGCAATATTGTCGCCGGGAATCTCAAATCAAAATTTTGCGATATAGGATTAACCTGTGAGCTTTCACACCCTTCCTTTACTGAAGGAAATGATTTTGCAATTGAAACATTAAACACGGAAAGACATGAACGCTATGTTTTTTCCCACGAGCAACATATTGTTATCGTGGAAGTCGGCGTAAAACTGGTTGAATCTGAAGATAGACCCGATGAGCAGCAAAAAATTCAGGTCAAGCAGATAACTGCTGAAATGATCAACAGCTTTGATACAAAGACATATATTAACGACTCTATGGTTGAGGTATTCGATATGATGCTCTCCATGGATTTAAAACCTTCTGAAAAAAATCTAAAATCAAATATTGATGGAGACAGGATAGCAGGCACGGTTAGTTTCATAGGACTGTTGTCTGGAACATTATATGTTCATATGGACAAGGATTTTTCCCGTCAAGCCACTGCTGCCATGTTAGGCATGGAGGAAGAAGAAATTGAGGGCGAAGGTGAAGTCAAAGATGTAATCAGCGAACTGTGCAATATTGTCGGAGGAAACCTTAAATCAAAATTGTGTGATGCCGGCCTGATCTGTGGACTGTCAACGCCTTCAATTACCTATGGGACAGATTTTGCAATTGAAGTGCAGCATATGATTAAGTATGAAACTTATTCATTTATATATCAAGAAAAGCCCGTCATAGTTGAAGTGGCTTTAAAAATAGGTGGACAGGCAGATCAGGAGAAAAAACAAAACAACATAAAATCAGATACGCAGAGCGTCACGGCAACAGATCCACAAGCGCTGATAGATGATATTATAAATTCCGAGGCCCCACAGGAAGAAGAACCGCAAAAACAGAGTGATGAAGATGGCAACAAAGATAAAACAACGGGCACAGGTGACGTATCGATTGCATCTGAAAATGATCGGGACAAAAACATATACAATGGAAACCTTGGTTTTATACTCGATATTCCGGTAGAAGTATCAGTAGAACTCGGCAGGACCAAAAAACAACTGAAAGAACTTATTAAAATCGGCCAGGGAGCGGTTATCGATTTTTCGAATCTCGCTGAAGAGCCCCTGGATATTTTTGTCAATCAAACCCTGATTGCAAAAGGGGAGCTGTTAGTTGAAAAAGAAAAATACGGTATCCGAATATTAAAAATAATAGACCGTAAACAACGGATACAGAACTTGCGATAAATTCTACTCAGGCTGTTTTTTCTCCTTTTCTGAAAGGGAACTTCAGGCTAACCGCTAAAGACTGATCGCTCAATTCAGGTATAAAGACCTGTTTGGAATCATCGTTTTTTCCACCGCTCAATTTTTGTAAAAGCATGCGCGGCCGCGTCCAATAAATCCGAAAGGCTCGCCGGTTTGGTGAAATAATCCTCAAACCCTGCTTCCCTGCAGTCATGTAGTTCAAACAGCGAGGCATAGCCGGTAACAGCATAGCATATTGTCATGGGGTAGTCCCTGCGGATCTGCCGGCAAAGGTCAATACCGTTCATTTCAGGCAGGTTTAAGTCCAGAAACATCACCCAGTATCGTTCATTCTCAAGAATTTTAATGGCATCCTCAGCACTTTTCGCTGTTGTAACCAGATATCCAGAGCTTGAAAAAACTTGCGAATACATCTCCCTGATCTTCTCTTCATCGTCCACCACCAAGATTTTTTTTTCATCCATGATCACTCTCCTTTTTCTTCATATCGTGAAGCTTTTTCGATATCGATAATTTTACTTTCATTCAAATAGGGCTTGGACTGGTATCGTGTGATTTTCATTATTTTACGTGTCAAATCGCCGATCCGTTCAATCCCCGCCTTGATGTTTTTCAGCTTTTTATAATTCGGAGTGCCGGTTTCCATATTCATCAAAAGTAACTCCGAAAAACCGGACACGCTCTGCAATGGCTGATTCAGTTCATGACAGATGGCGCCTGCCATCTCCAGAACCCCCTGTAGTTTTTCCCGTTCCCGAAGTTCGTTCTGCAGCATGATCATCCGCTTGCCCACATTCACCCTGGCGCGCAATTCTCCGTTATCGTAAGGCTTGGAGATGTATTCGTCGGCTCCGGCCTCAAGCCCCGTTACGATATCCTCCCGCTCGTCTTTGGATGTGAGCAAAATCAGATACAACGTGTCTTTTCGTTTCTGTTCACGAAGTTTGCGGCAAAGGGTAGGGCCGTCCATTCCGGGCATCATCCAGTCAATCACCGCCAACTGCGGTGCATCTGTCTCCTGGAATGCCGCCCAGGCTTCTTCGCCATCAGCCGTTGCAATAACTTCGTATCCCCACTTGCTTAGTATGGCCTGCAGTATGGTTCGCGATGTTAAATCATCCTCTGCAATCAGAATTTTCATGGGTTATCTCTTTAAGCCTCCTTTTCCATAGCCGCCTTTAAGCTGGTGAATTGTCTTTCCATCTCCGGCAAAGCCGCTGTCATAGCCGCCAGATCCTCGGTCTTGCCTGCTTTCTCCATGTTGAAGGCCGCCTCACGCAAGGCCTCGCCGCCCACGTTGGCGGAAGCGCCCTTGATGGTGTGGGCCTGACGTTCAGCAGATGCAATGTCTCCGGAGTTCAAACAATCTTTCAGCGTTTTGATCTGTATGGGGATGTCTTCGATAAATCCTGAGATTACGATTTTCGCCAGATCTTTGTCGTCCATCAAACGGGACATCATGCCCGTTTTGTCAAAGACAAGGGCAGCGGTTTTTCTCCCGTTTTCCTGTGCCCGGCTTTTTGTTTCAACCGGCTCGTGTGTTGAGCCGGAAGTTTCCTTTTCATCAGGCAGCCATTTTTCAAGCATCTTGGCCAGAGACTGCGGGTTCACAGGTTTGGAGAGGTAGTCGTTCATGCCCGCTTTTATACATTTTTCGCGGTCGCCGGTCATGGCATTGGCGGTCATGGCGATGATCGGGATGTCGTGATTGCAGACACGGGATTGTTGATCGCGGATTTTGGCAGTGGCTTTGTAGCCGTCCATCTCCGGCATCTGGCAGTCCATAAGTACCAGATCGTATGGGATGGTTTCCAGCGCCTTGACCGCCTCAATTCCATTGGCCACGGCATCTGCCGAAAGACCAAGTTTTTTCAGGATACCCAGCGCCACCTTTTGATTTACGATGTGGTCTTCGGCCAGCAGGATGCGTACGCTGCTGCGCTGCATCTCGCGGATCGAGTGGCGAGTAACCATCTGCTTTCCTTCTGTGTGTTTTTCACCCTTCAATCGCTGTTTTTAACTCCATCTGCACAGGGCAATGATCAGAACCGGGAATATCGGTTAATATGTCAGCGCTGTAAAGCCTTGATTTGCTGTTTTCATTAATTATAAAATAATCAATCCGCCAGCCGATATTCTTGCTTCTGGCATTAAAACGATAACTCCACCATGAGTATTGCCCCGGCTCCTGGTTGAAAATTCTGAAGGTATCCACCCATCCTGCACCGATAAACCTGTCCATCCAATTCCTTTCCTCAATTGAAAAACCGGGATTTTTTTCATTAGCTTCAGGGTTGGCAAGATCAATTGCTTTATGAGCAACGTTGAAATCTCCACAGATAATTGTTGTTTTTTTAACGGCCAATTGTTTTACATATTCAAACAAGGCATTGTTAAATTTGATTTTATAATTTATCCGTTTAAGCCCATGTTGTGCATTGGGAAAATATACGTTTGTCAAGAAAAAATCTGCAAACTCAAGGGTAAGGACTCGCCCCTCGTCGTCAAATTGATCCACTCCAATACCGGTGGTGACGTTCAGGGGTTTCCGTCTGGTATAAACCGCGACCCCTGAATAACCTCTTTTTTTAGCCTTGGCAAAATAGTTTGAATAACCCGGAATATTTTTAAGCTCATCTGAAAGCTGCTCCGGCCAAACCCTGGTCTCCTGCACGGCAAAGATATCAGCCCCTGATCCTTTAACGATATCAACAAAGCCTTTTTTTTCAACTGCCCGGAGTCCGTTAACATTCCAGGAAATAAATTTCACAGTATCAGTATCCTTGCTTTTTACCCGTCTTGGAGTCACACCATTTTTAGGGCAATCCTGTTCAAACAGGCAGCAATCACATTGTGGCCCCACAGGCTTGCATATTGCCTGCCCAAAAACGACAAGGAGTGAATTAACCTTTTTCCAGTATTTGACGGGTAATATCTTCCGCAAAGCCATTTCCGTGACCTCAGGATTTTTAGTGTTCACAAAACCCCGGATATTCATAATTCGATGAACATGTGTGTCAACGCATATGGCGGGTTTGTCAAAAGCTACGGATAAAACAAGGTTTGCAGTTTTACGCCCCACACCAGGCAATTTTAACAGTTCATCAAGTTCATCCGGCACCTTGTCGACATAAGATTTTAAAGCATCCGGCAGCCTATGAAGATACTTCGCTTTATTGTTAAAAAATCCAACCGGTTTTATCAATTCACGTATTCTTTCTTCGCTCAGCCCGGCAAGCGCATGAATATCAGTCGCCTCATTAAAAAGTCTGCGGGAGGCTCTGGCAGTGGTTTCATCTTTGGTTCTTGCTGAAAGAATTGTTGCAACCAGTATTTTGAAAGGATCATGGGTCTGCGCTGCTATCAGGTCAACAACAGGAGTGTGGTAATTTATGACTTCCTGTTCCAGAGCCAGTAAAAAAGATTCAAGATTTATTGCCATATTGTTTTTCTTCGAGCACCTGTGGGAGCGCATCGGCATCATTTTATGCCCGGCTGTGCCCTTCAAGCTGTTTGATATTCTTTTCAGTCAAGTCAGCTTTTGTATCTTCATGGATATCCCTATATATACCCGCAGCTTTTTTATACCATTTTAAAGCTTCATCAACATTATTATCACAGACATAAATATAGGCAATATTTGTACACTGGTCACCTTCTCCAAGCCTGTCTTCTGTTTTCTCAAAAATTTCAATTGATTTGAAATATGCTTCCAGAGCCTGTTTATTTTCTTTTAAGTCTCTGTGTACGGAAGCGATATTTTGCAGCTGGAGAGCCTTCCCCGTCTCATTTTTAATGGTTTCATAGATTCCGAGTGCCTTTTTAAAAAAGTTGCCTGCCTTATCATAATCGTCAATACTCACATTGAGATGGCCAAGGTTGTTAAGTACAATTGCCTGATACTCCAGCAGTTTTTCATTATCTTTAATAAGGTCATAAACTTTTGTATATATATCGAGCGCTTCGGTGTTTTTTTTGAGCGAATGATAGCAGTTTGCAAGACTAAAGAGTTGAAATGCCATGTTAATGCTGTCATCAATACACTTGTAAATTTCAGATGCACTTTTAAAGAATTCTGCCGCCTTTTCAAAATCTCCTGCGCCTGCAGCTTTTTTTCCTGACATATTAAGCTCTTTTGCTTTACTTATTTCATTTTCAATGTCCATTGTTTTTCACCTCATCTGTTTGTTTTTTTCACCTTTTAAACCATAGGGTATAGGTCGGATGTTTATAACGTATCCTGATTTGCATTGATATCTTTAAGCAGTTTTTTTACCTTATTTTCCAGGCCGACGTCTAATTTTTTTGCGGCAGACAGGTCTTCTGCCGCTTTTGAAAAATCTTTTGTTCCGATATAAACAAGTGCGCGGTTGTAATATGCCTCGGCAAAATCCGGGGCGATTTCAATCGTCCGTGTAAAATCGGATATTGCTTCCGAAACTAATTCTAATAAAATAAATGTCGTTCCCCTCTGAAAATATGCTTTTCCATAGTCGGGTTTAAGCTCAATAGCCTTGTTATAATCAAAAACAGCCTCCTCATAGTTCCCCTTGTTACTGTGGATACTCCCCCTGTTAAGATAAGCCTCCGGAAACTTAGCATGGCTTGCAATTGCCAGGTTATAATCGAGTACGGCCTGACTGTAATCACCCAGCTTGGCCCTGACACAACCCAGATTATAATAGGTTCTGGCATCTTTCGAATTAATTTCAAGAGCCTTGTTATAGCAGTCGATAGCCTCGGCAAACCTGCCCATGCTTTCATAAATAATTCCTTTATTACTGTGAGCATCAGCATATTCAGGGCTTAATTTAATAGTTTTATCATAATATTCAAGCGATTCTTCGGTATCAGCCAGCTTCCCCCAGTTTAATTGAATACAGGCAAGCAACCAGTTTTTATCTGCAATTAAAAATCTTCTATTAAGCAGCAAAGGATTCCGATCGTCTTTTAATTCCCAATACTCGCCCTCTTTTGAATAAGTCTCTTCCAGATCAAACGGTTCGCTGATAATCGGACCTACGGCCAGGTCTACCATCACCATTCTGTCGTCGGATAATTTAAACAGGCATGCGTTATGGCCCGCACCTACGGGCAATGCATCGGAAACAACGATTTCGGTTACACCAAGAGGCAAGAGCGAAAATCCAAGGGACTCGCCAAGAATATATACCAGCATGGTATAACTGAAACACTGGGCCTTTTTATATTTAACAACATCGGCCAGATCGAAGATCTTGTTATCCTCGTCAGATTCAAATTCCCGCTTTATCATTATGCTCAAATTTTTGATAATTATTTGTTCTACTTTTATCAATTCTTCCAGACTGATCTGCGAGCGCCGATATTTTATTTTCATTGATTGCAAAACATCATACCATAAATCTATAAACGGTTTTCCCTGACTCGTCTCATCTTTCCATCCGTAAACCAATTTGACCAGTTCATCGGCAATATCTGAAGAATAGGACAAATCATTTACCAGTTCTCTAATTTTAGCCGCAGCCTTGCCATGTTCTACCATCTTGTCCTCCTGTCGGTTGTATGATTTTTTTACGCCAATAAAATATGACTGGAAAAAGGTTGTGTCAAGTTAAGATTTGCCGAACCATTTTTTCCGATCTCTTGTCAAATTCTTAAAAGTAGCGCTGAAAACTATTTTCGGCATGGCAGTTTTACTATCGGTTTTCCTTGACAAAATCTTTCTGTAAACCGTAAAACAGATTATACTGATTAACATAAAAACAGAAAGGTGGAATCTATATGA
Source organism: Deltaproteobacteria bacterium (assembly GCA_030596405.1). Taxonomy (GTDB): domain Bacteria; phylum Desulfobacterota; class Desulfobacteria; order Desulfobacterales; family JAUVKB01; genus JAUVKB01. The sequence continues at coordinate 1,146 of JAUVKB010000019.1, read as the reverse complement.
ATACACCAGTAGCTATTGCCGCGGCTTCGGAAATAAAACCCGGTAAATACCCCGAGCTTGGCGCTTATGAGCTCTATATTGAGGTTGCGAAAAAGTTTCTTGAGGACTGGGATGTCAAACCTTCTGATATCGATGGATTGCTTGCTTGCCCTGCGGGTATGGCCACCGGTGAATATGCTGATATTTTTGTCCATGAACAGCTTTATGAAGAGCTGGGGTTGCAGCCGTCGTTTGCGGAAACCATCAATGCCGGTGGCGCTACTCACGGACTGATGGTGCAACGGGCAGTGATGGCGATTAAACTCGGCCTGGCAGATAGTGTCCTCTGTATCGGCGCGGGCAAGTTTCCAAAAGTGAGCGCAGGTGGAGCTGAAGCTATGGCCCGCATGGTCAGTCACGAGGCTTTTGAGTTCCCCTATGGAACCTTTATACCCGCAATGTATGCGCAAACGGCCAGCCGTCATATGCATGAATATGGCACTAGCGTGGAACAGATTGCGCAAGTTGCGGTTTCCTGCAGGGAGTGGGCGCTTCTCAATCCCGATGCGTTGACGGCCGACAAAGGCTCTATTACTGTCGAAGATGTGCGTAACTCCAGACTAATTGCCACGCCTTTTAATATGCTGGATTGCTCCATACCCTGTGAAGGGGGGGGCGCTCTTCTGGTTGCAAATGGTAAATTGGCCAAAAAGATCAATTCTCAGCCCGCTTATATTGTCGGGATGGGCGAGCATCACAACCACTGCAATATTTCCCAGGCGCCGAATCTGCTCGATACAGGAAGCCGGACGTCGGCTGACAAGGCATATCGTATGGCAGGCGTAACCCCTTCGGATATAGATTTTGCCGAGATTTATGATGCCTTTTCGATTAATCCGCTGATCTATGCGGAAGATTTCGGTTTTTGCAAAAAAGGAGAAGGGGGCCGATTATTTGAAGAGGGGCATACCATGCCGGGCGGTGATTTTCCTGTAAATACCTATGGCGGTTTGCTTTCCTATGGACATACAGGAGATGCATCAGGGATGTCCATGATTGTTGAGGGGGCCTTGCAAATTATGGGGCGGGCCGGCAAACGCCAGTTGTCAAAAGCAAATTTGACTTTGGTGCATTCATACGGCGGCACGGTGAGTGAACATTCAACCT
>JAUVKB010000103.1 GCA_030596405.1 Deltaproteobacteria bacterium | reverse complement strand
GCAGTATGATCTCTCCTCCGCCTACTTTTGCCGGCTTAACCCATCTGTTCTCCCATTTTCCTTTAGAGGCAGGCCAGAATATCTGCCACTTTCTGCAATCAGATACTGTCCTGTCTTTATAATACTGCTCTATAATATCATAAAAGCCTTCAGGGCCGCTCTCTTTTATGCATATCCTGAAATAATCGGCAAACACATTGCCGTAATTTGGAAAATCGCGGTATAATTTGAAAAATATTTTCTTGCTCTCTTCCCGTTTTTCAGGCACATGCCACAAAAACCAGGCGTATATATACCTGGCCTGCAGATCCCGATCATCAAATTTCATCCATCTTTTTGTCCATTTTATTGCTTCAGGATAATTTTTAATCTTTATATAAAGATTGACAAGCTCGGACAATCCCTTGCGTTTGGCCTGCGCCAGCCTGTCCTGTTTTTCAATACGATCCATCTTTTCCAGTACCCGTACATAAGCCTTGACCGCCTGATCATTTTGCTCCAAAGAGACTGACTTTCGCGCCGCGTCTAATTGATCGGTGTAAAAGGAGGTATAATGTTTGATAACAAACTTGTCCAGGTCTGCAACCATGCCCGGATAATACTTCCAGAGAACAAGGATACAGAGACCGATTAACGAAACAATAAAAAAAAGAACGCGCGCAAACGCGACAAGTTTATGAAAAATTCGAGTCATAATATTTTTTAGAGAAAGGGGGCGAGCATTCAAGATACGCAAGATAAAACAGCCCGCTTATACTCCCTTTCGTATGCATAAGCTTCCTGTTCTATCGCCGGAATCATGTGATTTTTGATATTCTCTTTTAAACTGTTTAATATTTGCGGATCATCTATGATCGCCTCTAATACTTTTTTTAAATGATCTGCGCTGCCGACCTGAAAAGTAAAACCGTTTACCCCGTTTTTTATTTTTTCAGCCATCCCCCCGGCGTCGGAGGTTATAACCGGCACATTGCAGGCAAGCGCTTCATGCAGCACAAGCGGATAGTTTTCATACCATAAGGACGGCACAACCGCCACGTCAACACTTTTTAAAATCCGGCCGACCTGATCTTCAGAAAATACGCCGCAAAATTGAACCCTTGCGTCATTTTCCGCCATCTTTTTCAGCAGCAGATTATACTCTTTGTCTGCCCCGCCCGAACCGTATATTTTGAGAAAAATGCGGTCGGAAGATATTTTTGTAAACACATCTATAAGGAGGTGAAGTCCCTTGAAACGATTAAATGAACCGCCGTAAAAAAACGTGAGACTGTCATCTTTTTTGTATATTTTGCTGTTTTTTTCAATCCTGCCGTAACTGATGCCGTGGTTGATAATCTCGATATTGATATCCTTAAACTCTTTTTTAAATATATCTGCAAGAAACCTGGAAGGAGATAAAACCCGTTTTGCTCCGGCTAAAACATCTTTTGCCGACTTAATTCTTTGCGAAATCATTCCCCCAGGAAATTCAGGACAAAATTTTTTGCAGGCTTTCCCCTTTTCAGGCCCGCTGCATAAATTTTCGGAAGCTGTTAAAAGTATATGTTTTGGGCACAGCAGCCAAAAATCGGTCAAGGTTATGATATACGGGATGCCCTGGAGTTTTAAAGCTTTTATCAGTTCGCCGGTGCGCATGGGATGACCCACATGAACAATATCGGGCTTTTCTTTCTTGAAAAAATCATACGCTGCTTTTACAAGGTCAGGACTTGTAAAACCGTAGTTCAAATCCTCAGGAAGCTTTTTATAATTAAAGGCTGTTACCGGTATGCCCTTATATAAAAACTCCCTGACGAAAAGATTCTCCCCTGCCGTATCAGACCCGGTTGTATTAGACCTGGTCGTATCAGATCCGGTCGTATCAGGCCCGGTCGTAACAGATATATCCGTATCAGAAAGGTAATCGTAAGAACTGTATGTTATAACCCTTACCCTGTTTCCGAGACGCTGCATCATGTTTGCAATGCTTAATACAAACTTTTCCGTCCCCGTGTAATACTCCGGATAAAACTGATGTATGATATATATAACTTTCACTATTAAATTCCGATTGTCAGTTCATTAACAAATTTTTCAATCTTTTGCCTTTTACTTGCCGGCGTTACCAGATAACAGTATGCCAGATGAGCACCCAATTGATAAGCATATGCCTTGTAAATACAGGCGTTGAATTCTTCGAGTATATGCTCATCAATCAGGTCATAGCTGTTGTCAATATAATGCCCGGCTATTTGCATAAAACCTCTCATCGCATGAACAAGAATACCGTCATACCCTTTTTTCCCAACCTGAAGGCCTGTAAAAATATTTTTCAAAAACGTCCTAAAATCACTGTCGATGTAGTTACAGTCATACATCCTTTTGAAAGGAGTGTAACTGCTCAAAAGAGCCGACTTCAATCTTTTATCAACAGTATCGATTAATGTCTCCGTAGTGCAGGGCAAAACCAGGCTGTTCAGGTCTTCGCGTACAAGGCGGCTTACAATGTCAAAGGTAAAAACAATATCTCCGGCAAATCCGTCCGTTCCGACAAAGGGAACCTGGAATTCGGGAAATATTTTTTTCAATGTTAAATTATCCACCAGAGCTCTTTTCAAATAATAATAGGGAGGTCTGTTATGGGAATGGATTATCTTTGTTGAATTAAGAAAAGCAAGCTTATATCCGTCCTTTATTAATCTTAGGCCAAAATCTAAGTCTTCCGCATAATCGTTTCTGAATTTATATTTTTTAAATATTTCATTTGATACAAGACATGCTATGTCCGACAGTTGAGCGTTCTTTCTTAATTCTAAATAACTTTCACTTTCCGGCATGGACAAAATTCTGTCCCCATTATCAAATCCCATAATTCTGTGGTGATTCCACGAACTGATTCTGTAAAACAGATCAACGTCCTCCCTGAAAAATTCCGCGCAGGATACCGCAACGGCATCGCTGTTTTTCAGCGCCCTTAACATTTCATAAAGCCAAAAATCAGAAGATGGCAAGATGTCCTGGGTAACAAAGAGGAGATATCTGCCTGATGCCCGCTCCGCCCCGATATTTCTTGCAAAAGAATGGGAAAATTTTTCAGAGGGGATTGTCACAGTTTCTGCGCCGAAATCTTTTGCCAACGCAAGGGTATTATCAGCGCTTCCGGAATCAACAACAATCATTTCTATCTTTTTAATCCCCTTTTGCCTTTTAAAAGAATGCAAAAGAGAAAAAAAATCTTTGCCGCCGTTCAGGGTAGGGATTATGACGGAAACAGTATCATTTTCCGCAATTTGTGCCCCTCTTTCAGGATAAAATACTTTTTCAGCATACTCAGGCTCTATAATTGACTGCGCAGACCGCCCGGCTAACCTTCCCTCTTTGGCGCCGAATTTTATATAATGCGCAAGAGGATTCATGCCTGACTCTGCGACATCAGAATTATGCTTAAGATAATATTCTGCATCAAACAGACCGGACTTTTTAATCTTCAAGTATTGTAGACTTAAAAAGCAAAATGCTTTCAGCTTTTGTTCTAATTTTCTGGAATTTAAAAGCAACCACCTTAAAGGGGCTGTCAGCTTCCACGATTTTGAGTTTAGAAGTTTCTCTAAAATAACCTCTTTGCCATCGAGCTGCCTTTTTAATAATTCACTTTGCTCTCTTTTTTCCGCAAGCCCGGCCTGCAAACAGCTTATCTCCTCTTCATGACCTTTAATAATCTTTTCCCGTAATTTCTTTTCAACTGCAAAATTTTCGCACTCCTGGTGTATATATTTCTCGCGCTCAACACGTTCGTGTTCAAGATTTTCTACATGTTGTGCGTATTCAAACCTCACCTTCTCAAGATTATTTATGTGCCGTTTGCGTTCGGCCCGTTCTTTTTCAAGATTTTCTACATGTTGTACATATTCGGCCCTTATTTTCTCAAGATTTTTTATATGTTTTTCACGTTCAATGCGATCATCTTCAAGATTTTTTATATGTTTTTCACGTTCACTCCGCTTGTGCTTAAAGTCTGCTATCTGCCTGTCAATTGAATAAATATGCGGAATCTGTTCATTAAATACTTTTTCCACAACCTTTTGTTTCTGCTTTTGGTTAAACGCCTTTACAATAAATTGATAAGCTGTCGCATCTATTTTGTTAAAACTATTTATCGTTTTTCCCGTAGGCGTTAAATCCAATAATTTTAAAGTCTCCTTTATAATCGAAACCGACAGGTCTTTTACAACATAGTCAACAGAATCGACATAAAAACCGGCCGTCTCTATAAGATTTACTATGCTTTTTAACGTGAAATATTTTAAATGGGTATTATCTAAAATCCCAAGTTTTTCATATTCGAAACTGCCCAGCAACAATTCCAGCCTGATAGATATGTTGGCAATATTAGGCACTGAAACCAGGATATAACCATCTTTGTCTAAAATATCTTTCGTCTTTCTCAGCACTGCTTCAGGAAATTTCAAATGTTCCAGAATATCTGCAAATACCGCCACATCAAGATTAGAACCTTCAAGCTCTTTGTGCCATTTTAAATCTTCAATATCTCCGGTTATCACTTTTTTACAAAAAGCCTCGGCAATTTTTGCATCTTCTTTGTTTATCTCCAGCCCGATGACCTCACAGTTGCATTTCTCCTTTAACACCTTTGACATATAGCCTGAAGCGCATCCGAACTCTACGACTCTTTTATCCTTCCCCACCAGATTGATAATCTTTGCGGGAACTGAACTTGTCTCGTTTAAATCTATTTTCTGAAAATATTTACTCATCGCCTTACTATCTGTTTTTGTATATGTTCAAAGGAGAGGATCACAATCCCATAGTCAATATCCTGTGAAACAAAAAACGTCTTATCTTCTCCTTCCATGTATCAAACCGCAAAAGGTATGGTTTGCGGCATACCAGCACGGTATCTTTCCATAAATTGCTGTCATCCTCATATTTAACGTCAGAGGTCCACCGGGTGGATGCCTCAATAACCTCAAGTCTGGCAAAACGTGCCAGTGCAACAAACCCATCGGTATAAAATCGCCAGCAATCCACAGGATATCGATGTTCAAAACCGCCTGAAGGAGCGATAATGCAACACAGGCCGCCGGGTTTTAATACCCTTGCTATTTCAAGCATGGTAATCCAGAAAAACTCTATGTGCTCAAATGCCTGGCCTGAAATCAGAACATCGGCGGAGTCTGATTTTATTTCACTCCACTTATAGTAATCCTTTAATACAATATCCACATTTTTGCCGGGAGCTACATCTATTCCACAATACTTCCATGGGGAAGCATCAAAATACTTCCTGTAACTTCCATTGACATTCTGACTTCCAAGATCAAGAACCAGCAATGGTTTATCTTTACTGCTCTCTAAATACTTCTTCTTGAAATTGAGCATTTCATCAAGTGAACTCTGGTGCATCTTTGCCATCCATCTGAAAAAGGTTGACGTCCGTATTCGGAACGGAAATTATCCCTCCGGGCTTTCTCACCGGAATACTTGTAAAGATTACAACATCGTGCACATAATGACACTGGGCATGATCATCCATGGTCCCGTCCGCCAACGCGACCGTCAATGTGTATTCTTCCTCCCGCAAATTCGGCCACTCATCAATCACAAACCTTACGATGTACCTTCCACCGGCAGACAAGCGCTCAATATCCTGTCTGATCAAGGCTGTGTTATCTGCAAAAATCTCTCGGCCCAGCCGATCTTTTACCATAAAACCGATTACGGGATTTGTTATATCTTTATGAGCATAAAACGCCATTGTGATCTCGCAAGGCCGCCCGGAATACACAATTCCGTTGGAAGACAAATGTGACGACAGGCTTACCGCCTCTATGATCGCGCGACGATCTCCAAACTGCCTGAGATCTTTGCAAACAGGGGAAAAATCACCGATGCTCGAAACGCCGGCAAAAGATCGGGACGGGGTTACGGAAACATTTTCCCCGAGATCGTCTCCTTCATACATGTATTGCAGGTATTTTTCTGTGACAAATTTCGGGGTTCCGTCGAGCCGGATTTTTCCTGACTCGATCCAGAAAACCCTGGAACACAATTCTGTAACAGCAGCCGTATCGTGCGACACAAAAATCACCGTGCCGGTTTTGCAAAAATTTCTTATTTTATCCATACATTTTTGTTGAAAACGGGCATCTCCCACGGATAAAGCCTCATCCACCACAAGGATATCAGGTGACACATTAACCGCCGCCGCAAACGCCAGCCTGACATACATGCCGCTCGAATACATTTTGACGGGCTGATCAATAAAACCTCCGATATCGGCAAAAGCGACAACCTCTTCATACCTGGAATCCATCTCCGCTTTAGAAAGCCCCATAATGGACGCGTTCATGTAAATATTCTCACGGCCGGTGTATTCGGGGTTGAACCCCGACCCCAGTTCCAGCAGGGCTGCAATGCGGCCATTTACTTTCAGTTTACCCTCTGTCGGGCTCAGTATGCCGCATACAATCTGAAGCAGGGTCGATTTTCCTGACCCGTTCGAGCCGATGACTCCCACAGTCTCATTTTTTTTAATTTTCAGAGAAACATTTTTAAGAGCCCAAAATTCTTTAAAAAACTGTTTTCTCCCACGCCACAAAGACTGTTTCAGACGATCTATTGGACGATCGTATATCTGGTAACATTTGCCGATATTTTCGGCACAAATTATAATTTCAGAAGACATTAAATCACATCCGCAAACGCTTTTTTGCTTTTAACAAACCAGATGAAACCGAAAACAAAAACCAGTAAAGAAAAAACCAGGCCTCCAAAAAACCAGGGCCAGTCAGGCATCTGTCCCCACAATACGACCCTGCGCGAATCTTCCACAAATATTGCGATCGGGTTCAAACAAAAAACAAACCTGAGCTTTTCCGGAATGGCGCTGATCGGATAAAAGATAGGGGTAAGAAAAAAAAGCATTGTTGTTATAATATTAATGGTAAATCCGATATCCCTGATAAACACCCCTATCGATGCGAGAAAATACCCGCAGCCCAGTGAAAACAACATCATCGGAATCCAGACAAAAGGGAGCAAAAGCGCTGTCCAGCAAATAGAATGCTGAATAACAATAATGCCTAAAAAAAGTACGCACAGGCTGAAAACAGCATTAATCAAGGCTGTTAAAAAAGTCACAAAAGGGAGAATTTCTAAAGGAAAAACAACTTTTTTGACATAATTTACATTTCTTATCACCAAATTAGGAGAAGAATTGGCTACCTCTGAAAAAATGCTGAAAGTTATCATGCCCATAAACAGAGCTATGGCAAAAACAGCGTTGCCTTCATCAGGCCCGGTGCCCCATCTTGACTTAAAGATTACGGAAAATACAAACGTATAGATACACAGCATCATCAGCGGCTGGACAAACGACCACCCCAGCCCGATAAAAGAACCTTTATAACGTCCTGCAACCTCACGCCACGTTAACTGCCTGATCAAATCCCGGTATTTCCAAAGATGAACTGCGATTAGAACCGGATTTAAAAATCTTGCCGCTTTTACTCCGCCAGGTAATATTTCCACAGTTTTTGGCATTATGAGATACGCTTTAAAAAACCTTTGGGGTTATAAGTCATGATATACCGCTCCCTGGCCGGATCAGCCGCAAAAGAGGTGTTTTCCTTTAAAAATTCTTCAACCGCATAAAGAGGGCCCTTTTCCTTAAACCCGAGTCCATCACCGTAATGAAAAAGGTCTACGATACCGTCTTCCATGATAAAATAACTGTTTAGACTTACAAATTTTGAATAGTTTTCCAAATCTTCCAAAGCCTGATTAAAACTGTGATCCGCATCCTGAATCACTAAAACTGCCTTGTCTCTGCATAGTTTCGCGACCTCGGAAATAATTTCCGTGTCAGAGCTGCTGCCGGTAAGCATCTTTACACGTGAGTGTTTAAAATCGTAAACAGAACGGTCAATATCGATTGAAATCACCATCCCTTTGCCGATCAATTCGAGCAAATCGGCAAAATACTTTGTGCTCCCTCCATATCTGCTTCCGATTTCGATAATTACG
>JAUVKB010000134.1 GCA_030596405.1 Deltaproteobacteria bacterium | reverse complement strand
GTTGTGACTGGATATATCTGTAGATTTTTTGTTTTTCAAGCGACAACTGATCAAAATCGTGCTCCGTTGTAGGAGCCAGGGCCTCGATAATATACTCCATCGGATATTCAAATGTCCGGTTAAACAAATCCAGCAAAAGAACGGAAACCTCGGTATCGGTTAAAAATTGGGGATAAATATTATGCTGGTTCAAATACTCGCTCACCGAATGGTAGTTGGCAAAATCCCCATTGTGAACCAAAGCTTCATCCATGCCGCTAAATGGATGAGCGCCGCCCGGATGCCACAATCTACCCCTTGTGGGATATCGCTGGTGCGCAATCCACCCGTGAGCTTTAAAGTCATCAAGGCAATAATACTGTGTTACCTGTTCAGCATAACCGACTATTTTCAAAATCATAATATTGCGGCCGTGGGATAAGACAAAGCCTCTTTTGTCTCCCAGTGAAGCGTAATATTGTTGGTTTAAACGCACCGAGTTTTGATAAATAAATTCATCTTCGGCCTTGCTTGGGTCTAAATCGGAAAGGTTGTTTTCATCTATAAATCTGTCCAGAATATTTTTTTTTACCCTGACAAAATAACGCTGAACATCGGGAGGTTTGATATCTAATCCTATATCCCTGTGATCATCTATGGTAGAAATTTTTTCCGTCTTGTGAACTTCAAAAAAAGGCTCGATATTGGATGCTTCGATATCCGGACGTGATTTTGGATCAAGAAGGGCTATTTGAAGAAGGTAATGGGTATCTAAAACCTCTTGTGATACGCCCAAATCCTGAGCAGACAAACCTACCGCCGCAATCCCGCCGCCTTTGCCGTTGCCGCGGTTATGCATCTGGACGGACGGCTCAAAAATATGCCGTCCTCTAATCGGGATTGATGCGATAAAACCGGTTACACCGCAACCACCCTCTTCATCACACTTCATAATCGGCGTGTCTGTATGCGGCAACCGCCCTCTGGAGGCTATAATTTTATCTATAACAGATTCGACATCGTGATTCATTACCGTTTTAATATCCTTTTATTTAAATGATCATCTTTTTTTGCGGGGCCGGCTGATATTTTACTCTTTCATCTTCATCGAGATAATCAAGATGTACAAGAAGATCCGTGCGTCCCACCAGTTCTTTTATGCTTTTCATTCCAAATGACCTTAATATCCCGCACCACTGTTTGCGCCACGCCAAATACATATTGACTATCCGCTGTTCATTCCATTCCTCGGTTGTCATCTTTGAAAGCTCGGGATCTGTTGTTGCAATGCCGCGTGCGCAACCCCGGCCGCTCTCACAGTTAGTGCACCGTATGCACTCAAGAGCAACTATTTCCGCTGTTCCTATTACAACACCGTCGGCGCCGAGCGCGATGGCCTTTGCCACATCCATTGCATTACGAATTCCACCGCTGGCAATCAGACAGATTTTATCCCTGGCGCCCTCCTCTAATAAAAATTTGTGTACCTTGGGTATGGCATACTCAATCGGCATGGCGATATTTTTCTTTGCTATGTCAGGCGCTGCCCCGGTTCCGCCGTAACTTCCATCGATGTGGATAATATGGGCGCCGGCATAATAAGCGCCTACTGCAACCATGTCCACGTCCGTAGGTGTTGACACTTTAACGGAAACCAGTATCCGCGGGCTGATTCTTTTCATCCAGTCAACGTGTTTCTTGTGGTCCTCCACCGAATATACGCTGTGAAACGGAAACGGGGAGAACAGAGAACTTCCGACTACTGTTTCACGCATGGCCGCAACTTCAGGAGTCACCTTCTCGCCGAGCAAATGACCGCCGAGTCCCGGTTTTGCGCCCTGAGCATATTTAAATTCCACAACGGGCGCGTACTGTATTGTTTCCTCTCTTACGGCAAACAAACCTGTGGCAACCTGGGTAATGACATGGTCTTTATACGGCACAAGTTCAGACGGATAGCCGCCTTCTCCGGTGCATGTCAAAGTATTTAAGCGTTCGGCTGCTCTGGCCCTGCCTGTCATAACAGACAGCGCTGTTGAACCGTAAGACATGCCGCCGCCGTAACAGGGAATCGATATGACTATTTCCGGCCTGCCGTCCCCGGTTTTATTGAGATTAACGCTTGTGTCGATATCTTCATCACTGATATCTATATAATTTTTCGGGTCGGCCGTCTTGAATCTGATCTTATCAAAACCTCCACCTGAATTACCCAAATCGTATTCCAGATCTACTTTGGGCAAATCGCCTGTTTCAGCCATTTCAAAGTGAGCAAGAAGCATTTCCGCGGGCCAGCGATAATCACCCATTGTGTCCAGAATCGGATTAAGCCTCAGCGTCAATGCCTGCTGAGGGCATCTGTCGACACAAAAGAAATCGTTTTCTTTACATTTAAATCCGATACACTTATGATCCTTAGGACGTATCGGGTTTGAATAATTATCATACCTTTGGTGTACACCGTAAGGACAAAGCTCGGCGCATAAGCCGCAGGATATACAGGCTGAACTTCTTTTTATAGTATATTTTCCTATTGTGTTGCGAAATCGTGAAGGTGTTTCGACACCCTTTGGCAGCTTAAAATTTTTCTTTTTATCACTCATGAATTATCCTGATTATGACACTTTTTTTTCACCAAATATAGGACCAAAATTTTCTTTTTCCAGATCTTCAAACCACATTGACCGGCCTACTTCTCCCCGCAGCCTTCTGGCCTCGCGAAGACCCATTGCGCCCATTACCTCCAGCAACTGGTTTCTCCATGCCCCCATCAGGTTAACAATCCGCTGGCTGCCGTATTCGAGTTCTACATCTTCAAGTTTTACCGGGCATGACAAGCCCTGTCTGCATCGATAACACATCCGGCACTCAAGAGCGATCAAAAGGGAATTATCCACTGTAACGCCGTCAGCGCCGCAGATAATCGCCTTGGCAACATGTTCAGCCATGGCTATCCCCCCGGAAAACACCAGATTCACCTTTAGCCTTATGGAATTATCGACAAGTTTCAGGTGGACTTCCCTTATCATCTCCTTTATGAAACGAGGATTTTCAGAATCGGTCTCCCTGCCGTGATTGTCCGCATAAAAATGAAGCGTATCTACGTCTGCTTTTGCAAGTTCTAAAGACCGTGACGCTGCGTCGGCATTTAAAGGCATACCAACGGATATAAACAACCCCTCTTTTAAGGAACGCAATTTGTCAATTTCGTTTTCGATCCCTGGCTTAAAGGCGATCTCTATCATACGACTTTTTTGTATAAGATCGGTAAATTCCCGGTAATTATCCTTTGTCAACATCGGTATCAGATTATCTGAATACGGAGCTAACGCTTCCGAATAATCCTCCGGCCGGATAAACATCATGGTGTTTATTTTATGAGCAGCATCGGCTATTGACATTAGAACATTATTGCTTAAAACGCCGAAATCAGGCTGCCTGAACAACACGGGCACAGGTACCTCAAAAATCGGAGGCGCATCTACTGCAAGGGACATATCTTTGTTGAATTTTAACCGCCTGGGTCTGCGTGAAAGTTCGATACATGTATTAATATACTCGCGCCCGTGAATTCCGTCCCTTGTTGGGCGTACAATCTCAGACATATCCGTCCACATGGAATCAAAACCTTCGCCAACAAAGGGACCACGGTAACCGGAACCTGAAACAGGAACCTGGCCGGTATGGGCCTGGACACCTGTTCGGTGAATAATATCCGCATTCCAGTATTCGTCACCAAGCTCTCTGTATTCCGGATTAATAACCCGCGAAAAGATACCTTTGGTGCATTCCTGCACGCAGCGGAGACAACTTTGGCAGTTATATATGTATTCAGGATCGTGCATGGAAAGCATGTGGAGATAATTTTCCTTAAAGATTCCATAAATACATTTTTTCTTTACGCATTCTCTGCAACTTCCAGCGCAGTCCTCTCGAAATTCAACCGTTGTGTATTTTCCTACCGGAAAGAATCGAGGCGGCGTTGTTTTTACGGAAATATTGTATTTCTTCGGCATTCAACACCTGTGTATAAGTATGTTAAAAGTTAAAACTAAATGAAAAACCGTTTAATTGTCATTTTATGGGCGCGAAGCAAGACCTGCGCCCTGAACAATTTCGGAGACTTTTTCTTCCCATCCTATAGCCATGATATGGACGCCGTGAATCCCTTTTATTTCTTGAAGCTCGGCAATAGTCTCAAGACATATTTTCATGCCCTCTTCAACAGCCTTTTCCTTGGGAACACCGGCCATACGCTTGATTAAAGAGTCCGGAACATCCATTCCGGCCACCTTGTTTGCCATAAATTTGGCCATCGGCACCGATTTTAACGGCGTTACTCCCGCCAATATATGAACTTTTTCGGTCAAACCCTCTTCAGCGGCCAACCGCATCCATTCCTTAAACCTGTCCATATTATACACACACTGGGTCTGGATGAAATCCGCGCCAGCGTCTATTTTTTTTGCAAGCCGGATGACGCGGTATTCGAATGGATCTGCAAAAGGATTTGCGGCGGCCCCGATAAACATACGAGGCGGTCCTTTTAATTCAAATCCGCTCATGTCCCTGCCTTCGTCCCGCATGTCTTTTACCATCCTGACCAGGTTCATCGAATCTATATCAAAAACGTTTAACGCATCGGGCTGGCTGCCGAAAGACTGGTGGTCTCCTGAAAGACAAAGAATGTTTTTGATCCCTAAAGACCATGCTCCCATAATGTCGGATTGCAGCGCAATGCGGTTCCTGTCCCTGACTACCATTTGCATGACAGGTTCTAAGCCTGCCTGTAAAAGGTGGGTAGATGCTGCAATACTTGACATCCTTACAATTGCGGTCTGATTGTCGGTAACATTTACAGCATCGACGCAGCCTTTTAACAACCCTGCTTTTTTGCGAACCACCTCAGGATCGGCTCCACGGGGAGGGCCGCATTCGGCTGTGACTGCAAATTGGCCGTTTGACAAAACCTGCTGTAATTTGCTTGGAGTTTCCGTATTCATATAATATGATCCTCTCTAACTAATTTTCTCGGTCCACCCGAGTTGCTGGTGCTCCAATTTTTTGGAGGAATATATTTTTTCAGATTATCCAGTTGCCCCAACATGCCGAGACGCTCAATAATTAGCTGCCAGGCACAATCGATATCAGGATTTACCTCGCATTTGCCGTTCTGGGAACCTCCGCAGGGACCGTTTAACAGCTTCTTGGAACAGCGGGTAATCGGGCAAATACCACCGAAAACGGCAAGCTCACAGTTGCCGCACCCTGAACACTCTTCGGTAAAAACACCTGTCTTTTCCTGAATTCCAATAAACGTTGTATTTACACCGGGAAGAACGGGGGTTTTCACAAAGAGCCTGGCGATATCCTGTACCCCGGCGCCACAGGCCAGAGACAACACTGCATCGTTGCGGGCAATGGCAGGGGCGGCTTCCTGGATAAACTCGTTTTCGCACTGGCGTTCTATAGTCAATTCTTCTATTTCTATCTTCTTGCCGTCTTTTTTAAAGGCCAGCCTTAAAGCTGACGAAAGGACAGCCACCTCATCATCCCCTCCGGCAAAACAGGTCTTGACGCACGTGCCGCATCCTAAAACAAGGAGCTTATCGTACGGCGCTACGATTTCCTTTATTTCCGCAATCGGTTTTTGTTCGCCTACTATCATAGATTAACCTCATAAAATGAATAAAATTTATCTGGACTTATCCGGATTTATTTGGCCGGGTTAGGCCCCAAATTGGCTAAATCCGAAACAATCTTTTGGACAATCCGTGGCACCTTATCCTTGTCTTTGGATGATATGTTAAATATAGACAACCGGTTGCCGTCGATCCCTATTTCATCTAACAGCTTTTTCACCCAACCGACCCGTTTTTTTGCCCTCAGGTTTCCCTCAACGTAACGGCACTGCCCTTCAGGGCATACAAGGACAACCACTGCATCTGCTCCGGCCTCAAAGGCCCGCAGTAAAAAAACATCCTTTACCATACTCGAGCACGCCATTTTGATGAAATTAATCTCAAAATTTTCATCACCCGTTAACGGCAAGGATTCACCTTCTTTAAATGCGTTAATACAGTAAAACAGCGTTATTTTAAATTTAATATTTTTATCCATATTCTTTATAATTGTCAGATTATCAAGTAAATTATTTTGGTTATTTGATACTGCCAAAAAAAGCCCAACCTTACTTTTGCCAG
>JAUVKB010000056.1 GCA_030596405.1 Deltaproteobacteria bacterium | reverse complement strand
GCGCAATACCATTCATCAGGATGTTTGTCGGGAGGGCAACCGATACATTCCGTATGAATTCTACGATCTATCGCTTCCGCAAAATATGTGTATTCAACCATGCCCCCCGATTTGCAGGGGTAATCAGTGAGCCCCTTTCTTTTCCTGGCCAATTGAATACGGCATTCATTCATTTGAAATATGAAACTGCCCGGGCCTTCGTCAATAATAGATTGCACATTGACACGGGAGTATATGCGAAACCCAAGCGCCTTTTTCAACCCTTCAAGCCCTGCCTTCTCCGGCAGTTCCAGAGATTGTTTGATGGCCCACGCCTCAAAGGGAGAAAAACGGGCCCAGCAGGAATCATTGCATCGTTTGGCATCATTCATTCCATAAGCAAATTCTACCGCTTGGAACCACACCCCGTCGTTTGCGATCCAATTCTTGCCAATATCATGCGCCAGGTTTAGAAGTGATTCCCTGGGCAGATCCAGCAAGGCCTTTGGCACGCCATCTTTCATCTCGAAACCTAATGTTGAACTCAGCCTTTTCATTTGGATATCATAGCTTCGCTTTGACGCCACACCCATAACGTCCAGGGCCTTCTTCATTCCCATTTGATGCTCTACCTCACAAAACCACAAGGTATGATGGACCATGATGCGGTGGAACATATCAATGATAAACAGAGCCAGATCCTTTTGGGAGAGGTCGTCAGGCCTTTCAGTCTTTTCATTCATTTAAAAATCCTCCTTTCACCCGGTATAATAATACAGCCCGCCGTGATAGTCAAAACATGAAGATGCCATTTCCAGGCATTGCTGAGATATTAAACCGTGTACGAATCTGCTGAAAAAGGCCGGCTTATCAGTAAGGCAGGGAATTTTTATAACTTATAATTTTGTAAAAACCAGTCCTTACAAAAAAATAAAAAATGTTCTTGACATAATGTTGACATATAGTTTAAAGGCATTACATTATAATTACCAAAAATAATTATAACATAATATTATGACATTTTCGGGTCAACGTTTTCCGTTGGCGATATTTTTTTCTTTAGACTGTTTGTATACGCCCTCTTTTTTGATAACCTCTTAAAAGTAGAGTGCTTTTTAGGAAATTTGAGATAATAAAAATATTAATAGAGTCGGCTGGTTCTCATTTTTGTAAACGATATATGCAGCAAGATAGTATTTTTTGGTATGTTTTTTGCTGAGACAAAATCGGCAGTTTAGTGTACAAACTGGTTCAGTATGGCCCATGTTTTTTTTATCGTTGCTGTTATTCTATAAATTACAGCAATGGTCGGTAAAAAAATTTATTAATTATTGTTTTAACTTTTGAGTGAAAGGAGGCAATGGTAAATGCCAAGACACGGAGATTGTAAACATTATGTTCCGGAAGGTGCAAACATGTGTGCGTCAGAAGGGCTTTGCATGGCCCATATGGATGAAATGGGAATGCCTGATATTGTAAATTTATATGACGATATAGGCGATTGCAAAGACTACGAAGCACTGGAAAGGGTAAGAACCGATCACGCAGAGTTTGCTTATGGACTTGATGTGCGTGGTGTAAAAGGATTTGAGGAGAAATAATAGATCCTGAAAGCGGGGATTTAATCATGAAATGTTCTAAATGCGGTACTGTCGGCGACAGAGGTCAATGGCATTTTTACAGCAATTTGAACCCAACAGGCGTCACTTCATATAGAAAATGTCCCAATTGCGGACATTTGGAGATATTCAACGAAAGTGAAGCAGACAACAACTACTCAGGGCCCGAACCTTGGGGGCTTAGCAAATTTCGTGGCAAAGTGTTCAAGGGAAAAAAGAAAACTTAAATTATTAATGAGAGGAATTTAGCATGAATATAAAATGTGAGCATTGTGGGCATGAAGGAGACCATACTACCTTTGCATATATGTACAATACAAGATTGCAGGATCCTTCACCCTATCGTGAGTGCCCAAAATGTTTTGGGTGGAATCTGGTCGATCAAACGACCGGGGAAATTAAAAATTTTGACAAGATGGTACTTGAAACTTATAAAATACATTCCGACCAGGGTGTGGGCGTTCATGCAAAACATTAATACGCTATAAGGAAAAACTGCTTGTTTCTTATACAAACTAACATAAAAATACATACTATAAAAAAGGGGGTAAAAATTTAATGGCTGATCAATATGAAGGAGAAAAATGGTTCTTTCCATTTGAGGATGACCCTGAAAAAGGTGATTTGGTGGAAAGAGTGATCGACGCAAGATGTGCTTATTGGACATCAAAACCGATGAATAAAAGCGATCTGGCTGCTGGTATCAAGATTGGTGCACCAGTTAAATAAAATCCGGTTAAATAAAATCCGGTTAAACATTTTTATGACAAGGGGGTAACAAAACGTGGCTACAATAAAAAAGGACAAGGAAGCCGAACTTCAAGAGCTTCTTGACAAAAGACAGTATTGGTGGTGGGCTGAACAAGCTCGTTCACCGCGTATCGATTATCTTAGAAAGGCGGTTTGGTCAAAGGCTCCCAAAGGCTCTGCCTATCTTCCTGGAACAAAAATTTGTGAATATGGCCCTATTATGTATGCAGAAGTCTTTGACACATATGACGCAAAATTAGAACCTTACATGGTAACCTGGTCAAAAGCGCTGGCAAAGGTAAATGATGAAATGCCTTGCTTTATTGTTGACCAGGCAAGGCTCGTCGGTTATTGCGGTTCTGCGCCCCATAAACTTTTCTGGGTGCCGAACGGAGCATACGGCTTAAACGAAGATTTTTTTAATGACAAAGACGACCTGGTTGATGAAGAAGCACGACCTGAAGTTGCAAAAGCGATGGAGATCCTCAAGCCTTATACACAGCAGGCTTTGACTGAAAGACTTCTGGATAAACGCATGAAAATTATGGCCAGAACTTCTCAGACATATACCGGCGCTCAGCATCTGGAAAATTCAGCTTACTGCACATCCCAGTGGACTTATTACAACAAAGGCTATAATGCAATCATTGCAGAGATCGACGAACATTTGAAAAAAGGGAATGAGGTTCTCTACAAACTTGGCGGTCTTCCAGACTTTGACCAGGAGTATCATTATCTGCAAAGGATGGATAACTGGAAGGCTATGAAAACTACTCTGGAATCAGAGATCCGTTACGCAAAACGTTTGGCAAGACTTGCCAGAATTATTGCCGAAAACTTTGAAACAGATCCCCAGAGGAAACAGGAATTGATGGACATTTCAGAACGGTGTGAATGGTGTCCTGCCAACAGGCCGAGAAATTTTGCAGAAGCACTGCAGTTTGAAATAATTCAGACCCAGTGCAGAAAGAGAGAAAAACCGGACGGCACATGGCCTTCTCATCCTGACTGGTGGTTCTGGGAATGGTATGAACAAGATGTTATGAAAGACAAGACAATTACCAGAGATGACGCCAAGGAATATGTGTGCGAATATCTTATCCGTGCATTTGAATACGGCAACTGCCGTGAAAGACAGGCACGCACCCTGACAACCGGTGATCCCGGTCCTTACGTATGGACGTTAGGCGGCATGGCGCCGGATGGCAAGTTAACATATAATGACTTAACTAACCTTATTCTTGAGTCTGCAAGACTTGTTAGAGTTGTTTCACCGACATATGCTTTGCGTTACAACAAGGATATGCCAAAAGATGTATTGAAAAATGCGTTTGAGTGCATACGTCACGGTCTTGGCTATCCTAACATCAGAAATGATCAAATTTTGATTCAATCACAAATGTTCTGGAGCGGATCTCCTTTAGAGGATGCAAGAACATGGACTGCCCAGGCATGCATAGTTCCTTGTCCTGAAACCAAAAACGGTTGTCTGCCGGCCCGTTATTCAGCAAGCGCTCTGCTCGGAACAAAGGCTGTTGAGCTTGCTATCTGGAACGGTTTTAACCCGGTGTTTAACATGCAGATCGGCCCGAAAACCGGCGACGTATCGGAAATGAAAACTTTTGACGAGTTTTTCGAGGCAATACTCACCCAGTTTAAGGCTATTCACTGGCAGGCCGCCAAGATGAGAAATATCGGCCGATATGTTGAAGAGTACATGGGTAAACCGCATTTAAGCGCCACCTATGAGCGGTGTGTTGAATCCGGCCTCAATTGTTTCCAGACCAGGGAATATGGAAACAACTGGATCTCAACCTATGTTTGGATGGACGGCATGGATTCCATGGTTGCAGCCAAGAAAATGATCTATGACGACAAGAAATACAATTGGGACCAGGTTAAGGAGATGCTGGAGAAAAACTGGGAAGGTTATGAGAAAGAGCGTATGGAATTTGTGCATACTCCCAAATGGGGTAATGACGATCCCTATGCAGACGATCTTATTGTCAAAATGCATGAAAGGATCCGCGACGATGTTTGTCTGCCGTGCGGTGACTGGGGTACAAATTCTCAGGGATGCCCAACCGCTCCACAGTGTGTTGCTGCTCACACCCGCGCAGGAATTCTTATCGGCGCTCTTCCCAATGGAAGAAGGCTCGGCGATACATGCTATGACGGAGGATGTTCACCAGGTTATGGCTTTGACGTGAAAGGCCCCACGGCTGTATTGCAGTCTGTCGGCAAACTTACTCACGAAAACATGTTCAGGGCGAACCTCCTCAACCAGCGCATATCACCTGCCCAGCTTGTTGGTGACAAAGGCTTTGACCTTTGGGAGTCTTACATAAGGACATGGTGTGATTTGGGCATTAACCACGTACAGTTTAACTGTGTGGATAATGAAACACTTCTGGCAGCTCAAAAAGAACCTGAAGATTATGTCGAGCTGGTTGTAAGGGTGGCCGGATACAGTGCTAACTTTACAACCCTTAATAAGAGAACTCAAGATTCAATTATTGCCCGTACAATTCAAGAAATATAGTTAAATAAAAAGTCTTGAAATAAAAACATAATAAAACCTCCCGTGACATTTCCGGGAGGTTTTATTATTTAATGAACTTTTTTTTGTTTTATCCGAAGACAGGTCTATGAAGACAGGTCTATCTGGAATGATCAGCCCGGCCAGGTAGAAGTAGCTAAAGGAGTTGTCTTTTTGAAAGAGGCCATTGGTTTACAGCCTCTCAATTTACTTGCGGTACATGTAGAGACTAAAAATGTCGGTATGGAAATAAATACGGGTTATTTTTATAAAAGGTTCTTGAACCGCAGCCATTAACCAGTAGTTAGACCCTTTAGTTCCTCGCCGGCCTTTTTAGCATTTATAATATTCTGTACCAACTTGACGGCCTCAACCATGAGTCTGAATTCATCAGTGCCGTCAATATAGATAGAATCATTTCTTTTCACATCTGAATAAACTAGAGGTAAATCCTTTCCTTTGGGTCGTAACCAGGTAGTTACTATTCTTTCCGTTGTTTCTGAAGCTACACCACATTCGTATGGTTTACCGTCTATATGAACAATTCCACATTCCTTTTCCCAAATATCCCACATCTCTTCAGACCAGTTATCCAATTTCAAATCCATTATTTTATCTCCTCCCGCTTAAATAGCTTAACAAATAGACATAAAGTTTTAAGGGTACTTTTTGTAAAAAATTACATTGATCTTATTAATTATAATTATAAGCAAATATCAGTTAAAGTCAACAAGTTGTATATAAAAAACGTAACTTCTCAAAAAGTTCGGGGTATAAGAAGCTACTGAATGCCCTTTGCCTCCATCTGTTGGGCTTGGGGGCTTGCCTTGACTTCCATAATTGGAAAAGGTAGGCTTGCCCTTAAGACGTGTGCCGTGCCCGGCACACAACCAAGCCTTGAACTCAGTGCAAATTTAGCTGTACTCCATTGGCAACTGATTAATGCCCTCGTTATATGGCTAAATTAAGATGAGATGAGATGTATAATCCGAAAATTCCGCAGTGGAACAGTATCACAATCATGCAGATACTAAAAACATTGCTCCGATCTCCAGCCAGCACTACCATTTTTGGATTCGCGTTTCTCATTTTAACAGGAATCTGCTTGCTGATGCTGCCTCAAGCATCAACCATCGGGAGGCTTGGATTTGTAGATGCCCTGTTTACCTCGACATCAGCCGTTTGTGTGACCGGCCTAACTGTTGTGGATACCGGAACCACCTTTAGCCCATTCGGACAGTTCATACTGATGGTTCTGATCCAAACCGGAGGGCTTGGTATAATGACTGTATCAACATTATTTTTGATGATCTCCGGTAGGAGGCTAAGCTTTATCGGACAGAATGTGATACAGAACACTTTCACCTACACTGGAGACAAAAGCCTTCCCGCAATCTTAAAAGATGTGGTTTTTTTTACATTTGCGCTTGAGGGGTTGGGGATAGCAGTGTTGTTTTTTTGTTTCTATCCAGAGAATGAGGCGCCAAGAGCGCTGTATCTTTCAATTTTTCATTCAATCAGTGCTTTTTGTAATTCGGGCTTTTCTCTATTCCCGGATAGCTTTACCGGTTATCGAGATAACTGGGTGTTGAATTTGACAATTTGTTTTTTAGTTTTAAGCGGCGGTATCGGCTTTCTGGTCCTCTCCGAGCTTAAACAACGTCTTTCATTTAAAGACCGCTCCAGGTCTCGCCTCAGCCTTCATTCCAAATTAGTGCTATTAACTACATTATGCTTGCTTATTGCCGGTACCGTCATAATTTTATTTATGGAAGGGCATAATACTCTTGTACAATTTTCAGCGCCACACCGGGTGCTATCCTCCTTTTTCCAGGCCGTAAATGCCAGAACTTCAGGCTTTAACACCTTACCACTTGGCAATATGGCAAACGAAACGCTTTTTATTCTTATTTTATTAATGTTTATCGGAGCTTCGCCAGGCTCTTGCGGGGGAGGTATTAAGACCACTACCTTTGCGACATTAATTTTATTAAGCATATCACGTTTTCGAGGTCAAAAACGCCCGCAAATTTTTAACCGCTCAATATCGGAAAAAAGCATTGGAAAGGCAGTCAGTGTTCTGTTGATCAGTACTGTTGTTGTGTGCATTGGAATAATGATCCTTTTAATGACGGAACAGGGGAAAATTTCTTGCCCCCAAAGTCGAGGCAAGTTTTTGGAATTATTTTTTGAGGTGGTCAGTGCTTTTGGTACGGTTGGACTTTCTACCGGAATAACAGCTAAGCTTTCCATAATGGGTAAAATGATCATTACCTGCATAATGTTTATTGGACGCCTGGGTCCGTTATTGGTCGCCATAGCTGTCAGCCGGCCTGTAACATTAGATTATTTTTATGCAGAGGAAAATATTATGATAGGATGAGTATAAGATGAAACAATTCGTTGTCATAGGGCTTGGAACTTTTGGTTATTATTTGGCCACAAACCTCTACAAAAAAGGGCATGAAGTTTTGGCAATAGATAATAATGCCGATACAGTTCAGAATATCAAGGATGAGGTAAGCCGGGCTGTAGTTGCTGATGCAACCGATAAAAAGGTTTTAGAATCTCTTGGAGTACAAAATGTCGATTCTGCAATAGTTTGTATCAGTTCGCTTTTGGAGGCTTCTATTCTAACCACACTGAACCTGAAGGATATCGGGGTTAAAGTGGTGGTTGCCAAGGCTACTTCAAAGACGCATAGTCGTCTTCTTTATAAGGTTGGAGCTTCAGAAATTTTTTTCCCGGAAAAGGATCAGGCCGTCTCGCTGGCAGAGAGACTGGAAAACCCTAATATTATAGAATATTTGCCTTTAGTTGAAGGTTATAGCATTATTGAGCTTGCACCGCTCAAGAGATTCATCGGAAAATCGTTGAAAGATCTTAACTTGATTAATCAATATGGTATCCAGGTGATTGCTGTCAAAGAGATTGTTGCAGACAGATTAAATATGGTTCCTACAGGGCAATATATTATAAAGGACAGCGATATTTTGATCTTGCTTGGACCAAATGATGCTCTTGATAAATTACAGAAATAGCATCCTGAGCGTAGTAACTGCAGTTCAGAAACTTTCGATTTTTATAAAGCTCAAATGCGGTTACTCTGTGCGATATTATAACAATAATTGACAAAAAGATGCCTCCCATATAAGGATACTATAAATAAAATTTGGTGAAAATATTTATAAAAGGCTTTGATAATATTTAAAAATGGTGACAGGGAAGTGGATGTTTGAAAAATTTTGTATAGCGAGTGTCCGTATTATATTAGGCTTTATTATATTTTTTACATTCTGTTTTTGGCCTTTGGATTCCAGGAGCTCCGACAAAGAGATTGAGGCCTTAAAGGAGCAGATTGAAATATTTCAGGAACGGGTTCGGGAATTAGAGAAAAAGCAGGAAGAGACTGAAAAGTTGCGTGACCGGGTGCAAATTTTAGAAGAAAAACAGAACGAAGCCCAGGAAACCCCGAAAATGAAAGCTTACTGGAAGAACGGCTTCAGGATAGAGTATGTAAACCCGGAAAATAACACGGATTTAATCGTTATGTTACAGCCGATATTTGCTGGTATCGGAGGGAGCTTGATAAAGTAAGCCCGGATGAAGCTGGTGCAATAGGGCTTGATGCCGGAAACTTTGCATCAGATGCCGGCAATCAGAATGAAACCCGCTTTCGTATCATGTTTCAGCAAATTTTTTGATGTTTTCAAAGAAATATTGATAGCTCAAATCTATTTGCCGCCTTGCATTGTTTATGAAAATATTTTTTGCACTTCTTATAATAGTATTACTTGCCTTCAGCGGATACCATTTAACCTTTCGAAGTTTCAGGCTGCCCCTTTTTGCCCGAAAATTTTATCTTACCGGCATTGAATTTCTTTTTTTAGGCCTTTTGCTTGGCCCGCAATTTTTGAATCTGTTAGATCGAAAAACATGTATCGGTCTTGAACCTTTGAGCGCTTTTTTGCTGGGCTGGATCGGGATGCTTTTCGGTTTTCAATTTGAAATTGCCAAGCTCAGGCGGATTCCAGTGGAATTTTTTCTTTCAGCCGTTCTTGAAGGGATCTTTACCCTTATTTTAGTTTTTTTCGGGGTCTATTTTACACTTGCCCTTTTAAATATTACAGACACCGTAAGAACGGTGATTTCATTGACTCTTGCAGCGGCCGCGGCCTGCACGGCTCAGACCGGCATTGCTCTTTTAGCCTCGGATTTTGTGGCTAAAAGCAAGGAAACTCTGACGCTTTTGAGATATATTTCGAGTATTGACGGCCTGATCGCATTGCTGGTTTTCAGTATAGCCTCTTGTTTTTGTTTGCCGCTGACTGCAGAATCGTTATGGGCGGGAGAACTTGTGCGCGGTGTTGTTGTAAATCTTATAGCAAGCGCCGGCATTGTTCTTCTTTATATGCTTTTTATTAGAAGACATCAGGAGGAAAACGAATTAATTCTTGTCGTCATCGGAATGGCCGTGTTTACAAGCGGCATGGCTTCGGTATTGCACTACTCCCCGCTTCTTTCCAACTTTTTTGTTGGATTCTGTATTGCAAATCTATATAGAGAAAAAGAACGGATTTTCCAGATACTGATAAGTATAGAAAAACCCGTTTACCTTTTACTCCTTGTCTTTTTAGGGGTCGGCTGGAAATTGGACTCAGTGTGGATTTTTATCCTGGCGGCCGGTTATTCCCTGTGCAGGTTGTGCGGGAAATTTATAGGCGGGGTTATAATTACGCGCATAAGCTTTGAAATGAGGCGACATCCGGTTTATTTAGGCCTTGGTCTTATTGATCAGGGGGGGCTGCCGCTGGCGATATTGTTCGATTTTCAGCAGGGATTTACATGCGACATTACGACCGGCATAGTAAGTGTTGCCCTTGTCGCGATCATATACAATGATCTTTTAAGCCCGATACTTCTTGTGCGATTGATGAAAGAGGGCAGGTGATGGACGGTCAATATCAAAAAAGAAAAGAGTTGGTGATTTACACGGTTACTTTTTTATTTTTTATCTTTTTTGCCGCATGGATCAAAAGCCTTGATATCGAATCGAGCTGGCAGCGGGCGGGATTTGTTAATTTTTCTCTGGGCTTTGTTCTCCTGGCTGCTTATATGAGCGCCCAGATTCTGAAAACAGTACGACTACCCCTTATCAGCGCTTACATATTCGCGGGGATTGTTGCAGGCCCTTATATCGGCGGTTTTTTAACGCACGATATGGTTCAGCGTTTGCGGCTTATAGACGATCTTGCCCTAAGCTTTATCGCGCTCACAGCAGGCGGAGCCCTGCGTGTGAAGTTTTTAAAAAAGCGGGGCAGGGCTATTGCTATGAACATAGTCTTGCAGACACTTATGGTTTTCGGGCTGGTCTTTGTATTTGTGTCCCTGACGAGCCGTTATTTTACTCTTACCTGCAATCTTGCCACAATTCAGGTCATCGCTCTTGCTATCCTTTTGGGCGTGCTGGCGGTGGCTCGTTCTCCTTCTTCGACCATTGCCGTTATCAGTGAATGCCGGGCATCCGGCACATTTACGGAAACGGTGCTCGGAGTTACCGTCACCGTGGACGTTTTAATTATCATTCTCTTTACGTTTGCCATGACCGTGGCCAAGATTGTTTTATCATGCAGCGCAATTGCCGGTCACCATGCCTTTCTGGCTTTATTTTTTGAGATAATTGACTCCCTTTTCCTGGGCGTGGCGCTGGGCAAGGGTGTCTCTGCTTATATCGACAGGGTCGGTTACGATCTTCCCCTGTTTCTCCTGTTTATGGCCATAGGGGTGACCAAGACGTCTTTGTGGCTGAACAGTTTTATGGCGGGGCATTTTAATATTTATTTTAATCTTGAGCCGTTGCTGATATGCATGAGCGCCGGATTTACAGTTCAGAATTTCAGCAGGTCGGGTTCTGATTTCATGGAAAGCCTTGAGCGGTTTGCCTTGCCTGTCTATGTGCTTTTTTTCTCCATGGCCGGCGCTTCTTTAAATCTTAAGGCGCTTTATCTGTGCTGGTCTTTTGCTGTTTGCTTAACTTTGATCCGAGTAATGGGAATTTTTGGGGCAACATGGCTTGCAGGCAAGATTAATAACGACCCAAAACCTCATTATCGCAATGCGTGGATGGCTTACGTCACACAGGCCGGGGTCGCCATAGGTCTTGCTCAACTGGCCCAGCGCCAGTTCCCTGAAATCGGCGTATATTTAAACACCATTGTTCTGGCGGTTATTG
>JAUVKB010000027.1 GCA_030596405.1 Deltaproteobacteria bacterium | reverse complement strand
TTTTACCATAACTCAAAAATATGGTAGGCGGAACAGGGCTTGAACCTGTGACCCTCGGCTTGTAAGGCCGATGCTCTCCCAACTGAGCTACCCGCCCCCTATTTTACACACAATAACCACTTTTACACACAATAACTACAAAATCTATTTATAATAATTTAACAAAATAGAGTCAAGAAAAAAACGAAACTTACGGTCTTAATTTAAGTTGAGAACATTTTTTGCTTTATCTTCCCGAGATTCCTTTTCTGACAGTATGTCAAGAGAGATATCGTTTTCTTTGAAAAGGGCCTCATCTTTATTTGGGTGCAGAGCATGGGATAGAACCTCATCCATATGTTTTACCGGAATAATTTCTATCTGTTTTGATATGCTCTGGGGTATGTCTTTTAGGTCCTTTTCATTTTCTTTGGGAATAATAATTTTTTTAATTCCGGCTCTATGCGCCGCCAGAATTTTTTCCTTTAATCCACCTATCGGCAGAACGTTTCCCCGCAAGGTGATTTCACCGGTCATGGCGATATCCCTGTAAACAGGCCGCCTGGTGAGGGCGGAGACAAGAGATGCGCACATTGAAATACCTGCGGAAGGACCGTCTTTCGGGATAGCGCCTTCCGGCACATGTATATGGATGTCAATTTTTTCGTAGAATTTATTCTCGATCAGCAAACTCTCTGCGCGTGAACGGACATAACTTAAGGCTGCCTGGGCGGACTCCTGCATTACCTCTCCCAGCTTTCCAGTAACTGTCAACTTGCCCTTGCCGGGCATTGTCAAGGTCTCAATACAAAGCAGCTCGCCACCCACCTGTGTCCAGGCAAGTCCGGTAACAAGACCGATCTGGTCTTTTTCCTCTAACTGGCCGTGTCTGAAACGGGGTGGCCCTAAAAATTTTTGTAGCGACGCAACCGTTATATTAGGGTCACTTTTATCTTTCTTTCTAACTACTTGCCGCGCAATTTTACGACAGATGGAAGCGATTTCACGCTCAAGATTTCTTACGCCTGCTTCACGTGTATATCGCCGGATAATTGTAAAAACCGAATTCTTGGAAAACCGCAGGTTTTTGTCTTCAAGCCCGTTTATTTTAACCTGTTTGGGTATTAAAAAATCATTGGCTATGTGATATTTTTCATATTCGGTATAGCCGGGCAGTCGAATAACTTCCATTCTATCTTGTAAAGGCAATGGGATCTCCGGCAGAGTATTGGCCGTTGTGATAAAAAGTATATCGGAAAGATCGTAATCGATATCAAGATAATGATCATTAAAACTGTTGTTCTGTTCCGGATCGAGAACTTCCAGCAGTGCAGCCGATGGATCGCCTCTGAAATCCATGCTCATTTTGTCTACCTCATCAAGGCAGAATACCGGATTATTTACACCGGTTTTTTTCAGGGACTGGATGATTTTACCAGGCATTGCGCCGATATAGGTTCTGCGATGCCCTCGTATTTCCGCTTCATCCCGCACGCCTCCGAGGGATAGTCTTATAAATTTCCTTCCCGTAGCTCTTGCAACAGATTTGGCCAGTGATGTTTTCCCAACGCCTGGAGGTCCCACGAGACATAGTATTGGCCCCCGGATCTTTTTGACGAGGGATTGGACAGCAAGGTATTCCAGAATACGTTCTTTTGGTTTTTGCAGCCCATAGTGGTCTTCATTAAGTATATTCTCTGCTTCTTCAAGATCGTGGCGTATTTTGTTCCGTTCAAACCACGGCAGTGTTATTATCCATTCGATGTAGCTTCGAACTACTGTTGCTTCAGCCGACATGGGCGCCATCATTTTGAGTTTTTTAAATTCCTGTCTTGTCTTTTTTGCGGCCTCCTTTGACATCCTTTTCCGCTTGATGCTTTTTTCAAGCTCTTTAAGTTCATCCTCATGCTCATCTTCAACACCCATTTCCTTTTTGATGGCCCTCATCTGTTCATTTAAATAGTAATTCTTCTGGGTTTTTTCCATCTGCTTTTTGAGGCGGCCTTTAATCTTCTGATCCATCTTGAAAATATCGATTTCCATCTTAATCAGGTGAATAAGAAAAGAAAGCCGTTCCTCTACGGAGATCGTTTCCAGCAGACGCTGTTTGTCCTTAATTTTAAATGAAAAATGAGCTGTAATAGTGTCGGACAACTGTGAAAGGTCGGATATAAGGGATATGTCAGATATAAGATTGTCAGGAATATTTTTATTCAGACCCGCATATTTTTCAAAATTTTTAATGACGGCTCTGCTGAGAGCCGTCCTGTTTGCCGATGAGATCCCCGCTTCAACAACAGGCTCCAGCTCAACCTTGAAAAACTTGTCATGCTGAATGAAACGGGTTATGCATGCCCTTTTTTCCCCCTCAACCAGGGCTTTAACAGTGCCGTCAGGGAGTCGTAACAACTGGAGTACTTTTCCGATTGTCCCGATAAGACTGATATCTTTCTTTTGCGGATTATCGATTCCAGCGTTTTTCTGAGTGGCAAGAAAGATACTTTTGTCATTATTCATTACATCGGTAAGTGCATTTACGGATTTTTGACGCCCGACAAAAAGAGGCGCCACCATGTAAGGAAAAATAACAATGTCTCTCAAAGCTAAAAGCGGGAGTGTCTGCTTCTCGGAATCGGAATTATCCGGCTTGAAAATTTTAGGTATGTTTATCATAGCTTTTATCTTCTTGTTTTTTCAGGTTTATTTTTTCAGGCTTTTTTTCTTGTCTGTTCATACAACAAAATCGGCGCTTCCTTATTCAGCACAACATCTTCACCTATAACGCATTCTTTGACGTTTTCTATGGAAGGGATATCATACATGATGTCAAGCATACAGCTTTCCAGAATCGCACGAAGCCCCCTGGCGCCGGACTTTTTTTTCATGGCTTCTTTTGCGACAGCTAAAAGAGCGCTGTCTGTTAATCTTAAGTTAACCCCTTCAATTTCAAAAAGTTTTTGAAACTGCTTGACCAGGGCATTTTTTGGTTCCGTCAGTATCTTGACAAGAGATTCCTCCGACAATTCGTCAAGAGTCGCAATAACAGGCAGCCGGCCTAAAAATTCCGGAATCAGCCCGAATTTTAAAAGGTCTTCCGGCTCGACCATTCGAAGAAGCTTCTCTTTTTCTTTCGGCTTAACAATTTTTGAGCCGAAACTCATGACCTTTGAACCCAGACGTTGTTGAATTATCTGATTGAGTCCGCTGAAAGTCCCGCCGCAAATAAAAAGAATGCTGGATGTGTCGAGTTTGACAAAATCTTGTTGAGGATGTTTTCTCCCGCCTTTTGGCGGAAGGTTGGCAATGGTTCCCTCAATAATTTTCAACAATGCCTGCTGGACGCCTTCTCCTGAAACATCACGCGTAATAGAAGGATTGTCGGACTTTCGCGCAATTTTATCAATTTCATCAATGTAAACAATGCCGCGCACGGCTTTATTCACATCATAGTCAGCAGTCTGAAGCAGAGAAAGAACGATGTTTTCAACATCTTCACCAACGTAACCGGCTTCTGTAAGGCTTGTTGCATCTGCTATGGTAAAAGGGACATGCAGAAATCTGGCAAGCGTTTGGGCAAGCAATGTTTTGCCGCACCCGGTCGGCCCTATCAACAGGATATTGCTTTTTTGTATTTCAACGTCCCCGGTTTCGACCGAAGAGTCAAGCCGCTTGTAATGATTATGAACTGCAACGGACAGAACTTTTTTAGCAAGTTCCTGTTCAACCACATAATCGTCCAGCATTTTTTTGATTTCTTTTGGAACAAGTATCTGTTCTGGAATTTCTTCGTTTTTTCCGCTTTCCTCCTCGATTATTTCGCCACAGAGCTGGATGCATTCATCACAGATGTAGACGGCGGGGCCGGCGATTAACTTTTTAACTTCTTTTTGATTTTTACCGCAGAATGAGCAGAAGAGGTTATCGTTTTCATTGTCTTTTTTTTTCATTTTACGCCTCCGTTGTCTCTAATTGATCGAGGTCATCTCTCTTGCTGATTATGTGATCTACAATTCCATAGGCTTTTGCTTCTTCACCCGACATAAAAAAGTCACGGTCGGTATCTAATTCTATCACTTTTAAATCCTTTTTGGAATGAAACGCCAGTATTTTGTGAAGGGTATCTTTCATCCGCAAGATTTCTTTGGCCTGGATTGCAATATCAGACGCCTGCCCCTGGAATCCTCCCATCGGCTGGTGAATCATAATCCTGGAATTTGGTAATGAAAAGCGTTTGCCTGTCGTGCCGGCAACTAATAAAATGGCGGCCATGCTGGCTGCCTGGCCGATACAGACCGTCGAGATATCCGGTTTAATGTACTGCATGGTATCATATACGGCCAGACCTGCTGAAACTACTCCACCAGGGGAATTGATGTAAAAATTGATATCCTTTTCAGGATCATCTGATTCAAGAAAGAGGAGTTGGGCTATTAAAAGGTTTGCAATCTCATCATTCATGGCCGAGCCTAGAAATATTATCCGGTCTTTTAGAAGCCTTGAATATATATCATAGGCACGCTCGCCCCTGCTGCTCTGTTCTATGACCATCGGTATTAACGGCACAAGTTTACCTCCTTAATAATTTAGGAAAAATTAACCATTCATGGATGTGAACTATTTAGCGTCAGGCTCAACATCAGATTTAACATCAGGTTCAATTTCGTCAATCCTGCTTTCTTCAATAATAAGACCTATAGCATTTTTTTCAAGTAGGGTGTGCTTAAAATGTTCGAGCTGCTCCCTGTTTTGGCCGTAATAATTTTTTATTTCTTCAAATGGCTGATTCATGTTTTTAGACATATCCATTAAGGCGTCGTCTATATCTTTGTCCAAAAGTGTCAGTTTTTCCTGCTCAACCACCTTGCCTAATATCAAATGGCGTTTAACCTGTTTCTCGGCTGTGTCACGGTATTTTTCCACAAGCCCTTCTCTTGTTAGTCCTAATGCCTCCATTGAAGTGTTGTGAAAGGCAAAAGAGCTTTGTGCCTCTGCGATTATGCCCTCAAGTTCATTATCGACCATTGAGTCAGGAACTTTAAATTCTTTTTTTGATAACAGTGCCTCAAAGATCTGCTCGTTCAACTGCTGCTCAACCCGCCTGTCAAATCCTTCCTTCAAATTTTGTCGTATCTCTTCTTTTAAATCATCCAGCGTTTCAAATCTGGCAAGATTTTTTGCAAGCTCATCATCGATATCAGGGAGTACCTCTTCCATAATTTTTTTGAGTTCAACCTGAAAGGTTATTTCAAGGTTTGACAAATTTTCATTAAAATAGTCTTCGGGAAAATTTATCTTTATTTCTTTGTCGTCACCCTGCTTCATCCCGATAATCTGGGCGTCGAATTCCTTTAAAATCTGGCCGTCGCCTATTTTAAGAGTGTAGTTTTCAATCTTTTTGGTCGCGTCAAACGGTTTTCCGTCTTTAAACCCTTCAAAATCTATAATGGCAAGATCGCCCTCCTTTACGGGCCGGTCATCCGTTATCGGATTTTTTGCCGCCATATTTTTTTGGAGCATTACAAGTTGTGAATCGACCATTTCCTCGTCTATTTTATAGAGCATCTTTTTCAGTGTGAGACCTTTAAAATCGATATCCCCAAGTTCAGGGACTATTTCAATAGTCGCGTCATATTTAAGCGGCATATTATTATTAAGTTTACCCGGGTCAATATCAGGATTTGCTGCCATATTTAGCCCGGTTTCCTTGATTGCCTCTATAAAGGAGTCTTGTATTAATTTGGAAGAGACATCTGCATTTACGTCTTTTTTATATATTCGTTCTAAAACATGCCTGGGTGTTTTTCCGGGACGGAACCCCTTTATTTTTGCCGTATTTTTTAAATGTTTATAAGCATTGTTCAGCTCTTTTGTGACAACATCTTGAGGGATTTCAATATGTAGTATCTTTTTTACAGAACTGAGATCTTCAACGGTAACTTTCATAATGTTCCTTTCAAACCTATCAAGTTTTTGGAGGGTCAAGTTTTTGGCAGAAAGTGTCTTAACACGACTTGAGCTGATTTTTTAAATGGTGCGAGAGGGGAGATTTGAACTCCCACTCTGTCTCCAGAGCTGGATCCTAAGTCCAGTGCGTCTACCAATTCCGCCACCCTCGCATTCTATTTCCCACAATTTCGAATAAACTTAACATTGATTTTAAATCAAATTTTAACTAAAAATAAATTTGCAAATAATATCAAACAACATATAGGTGTCAAGTAAAATTGAAAAAACAATATATTATATCAAAATATGGCAAATCCGGCCGGATAAAACGCTATTTTATCCGGATATTGCTTATAATCGTACTTGTTTGTGCAATAAAAGCCGACCTGTCAGCAATAGAACTGAATTTAAACGGGTATCAGGGTGTTATTGTGTTAGACCCCGGACATGGAGGATATGCCAAAGGCGTTTGCGGTGCGGAAGGTACATTGGAAAAAACGGTAACTATGGCCCTTGCCCGTATGATTGCGTCTGAACTCGGTGATAAATACAAAACGATTCTAACCCGCAATGATGATTATCGGCTCAACATTATTGACAGGACAGCGGTTGCCAACCATTTGAAAGCGGATCTTTTTATCAGCATTCATACCGGTGGCAGCATTATTCATGAAGCCGGCGGCATGGCTGTATTTTATTTTAAGGGGATATCGGAAAACACCTTGAGTCTTGAAGCCGAACCGCCAAGACTTCTTGCAAGCAACGGCAGCCCCGGACTCTGGAACAATATTCAAAACAGACATGCAAAAGCGAGCAGGGCATTGGCCCAATTGGTGCAAAAACACCTCCTTGATCAGGCAGGATCAAAAAAAATCAGAATTCAGGATGCTCCGCTTTTGGTTCTTGAAGGGGCGGACATGCCTGCAATACTTATAGAAATTGGCTATTTAACTAATCCCGCCGAAGAAAAGGCCCTAAATGACACAGGTTTTTTGCAAAATCTTGCAAAAGGGATATGCAACGGGATAGATAATTTTTTTATAAACTTGCATGAATAAAAAAAGCATGATAGACAGGTATCCCAAATATCGGGGCGTGGCGCAGCCTGGTAGCGCGCCTGCTTTGGGAGCAGGAAGCCGGAGGTTCAAATCCTCTCGCCCCGACCAGAAAACAGGCCTCAAAAAGCACAAATTATTCCCGGAACTATTTAACGCCCCGCCATCCGGAAACGCTCGTTGAAAGAATAATGAGCCGTTTTTCTGATTAACAAACTACCCCGTCTGCTTGCGGCGGGCCAGTTTATTAATCAGCATTACAAATCGCACAAAAAAGTCGGGAAGAACTATCATTGTCCAGATTGCCAGTATAAGAGTCATTGCACCAAGAAGCATAAATGCCTGGCCTGAGGAAAAGCCAAAGCCTTCCTTAAAAACCTTTATCATTAAAGTGGCGCACAGTATCCCCGTGAAATTAAGAAAATTGGTTGCGGCAAGCACTGCACCCCGTTTGTCATCCGGGGTTTTCCATTGTATAAAGGCATTAAGAGGCACTTTAAACAAGCCCGCGCTGATTCCGAGAAATAGTATAATTACAAGCGCCCATACAAAAAAGTTTGCAGTGAAGTTTAAACATGCAAGGCATATTGAAAGACCGAGTGCCCCGATCGGCACAATTCCGTACTCAATATTACGTCCTGAAATCAGGCCTGCAATCATGGCGCCGGCGCCTACCCCGACTGCTGTTACTATATAAAGATAGCCCACAAGATTACTCTTTTCAGGGGTTAGATGCATCAGTTCGATTCCGTACGGCACCAGATTCATCTGGGTATACGCGGCGACCATCCAAAAATAAGATGAAGTTAACACGCACATGAAGAGATAGTTGTCTTTTGAAACGGATTTTAGAGTTTTCCATATGCCGATAAAAAAGAAAGGCGAAATAACGTCGGTTCCTTTGCAAGGCGATGTTTTATATATCTTTCTGCTGGCCAAAAAACCGGCGCAGCTCGCCGCAACGCATACAATCCCGCAGATAATATAACCTTTTTCCCCTGTAGCCATAAAGGATGCCATGATCGTTCCGATGATAATAGATAAAAATGTGGCACAGATAAGATAGCTGTTTGCCTTTGAGAGCCTTTCCACTGGCACAAGTTCCGGAACAATCCCGTATTTTGCAGGCCCGAAAAAAGCGCTCTGTGTACACATCAGAAAAAGAACCATGTACAGACCGTAATTACTCTTAAAGAAAAAGCATAAGGCCCCAAGACTCATTAAGCCTATTTCAATGGTTTTTAAGGTTATGATTATCCTTTGTTTGCTTAACCTGTCCGCAAGCACTCCTGCCGCATCAGAAAACAGAAGAAAGGGAAGAACAAACACCGCTCCTGTATTTGCCATTACACTGTCGGGATTTATGCCCGGATCCGTTGCAATAAGAAAGAAAACCATTGACAGCTTAAAAAGGTTGTCATTCAAAGCACCGAGAAACTGTGTTATGTTAAGCCACTTAAACGTGCCATGCTTATAGTTGCTTGTCATTCAGAGCCTTGCTTACTGCAGGAGATCTTTTCTTTTAACATGCGATAATCGGTTTTGCCTGTTCCAAGAAGAGGTATCGAGTCCACCTTAACTATCCTGCGGATATTATGCAGGGGCGACAACCCGCTTTCGCGAATTTGCCGGTTAACCATGTTGCGATCTGTTTCCATGGTGGTAAAAAGGATGATTTCAGGATATTCTTCGTCGCAAGAGGCTTCAACCGCAATTACCGGCGCAACATCTGCGCCCACGTCATTTTCAACAGAGTAATAAGGCCGAAGAACATTCTCAATCGCAGGGAGTGAAATCATCTCGCCGCCAAGTTTAATAAAACGCTTTAATCTGCCGCGAAAAGTCAATATCCCGCCTTCATCCTCTGTTACCAGGTCGCCGGTTTTATACCAGGATTTTTCTTCAAAATCGACAAACGGGGAGTCTCCTGTAAAATTTATATAACCTTTAAATATGCTCGGCCCGCGAACAAGAAGCATGCCCTGGCTCCCTTTATCAACCCTTTTGCTGTTTTTAAGATCAACCACTGCATAATCAAGGGATCGAACAACAGTGCCTATTGTAAACGGTTTTGCATTTTCAGGGCGATTATATGACACAACAGGTGAACATTCGGTGATACCGTAACCTTCCAGAATTTTGAGGTCGGGGCAGGACAGTTTTAAAGCTTCATATACAGATTCAGGGCATTTTTCAGCACCTGAAAAGGCGATATTCAGGCTTTCAAGCTGCTCCGATTTTGCCGCCCTGGCTATGCCGTTTAAAAAAGTCGGAGTTCCAACTATGATGCTTACGCTATAAGCTTCTATTAAACGGGCGATTATTAGAGATTGTGTCGGGTTTGGATGATAAACCGTTTTCAGTCCCGTGCATAAGGGAAGAATAATCGTGCCCGTTAAACCAAAGGAGTGAAACGGAGGGAGTATTCCAATGAGCCTGTCTTTTTTGCGCAAAGACAGGCCGTTAACGATATCCCGTACATTTGATAGGAAATTGTTATGGGTCAGGGGCACGGCTTTAGGCAGGTTTTCCGAGCCGCTGGTAAAAAGTACGACCGCTGTATCAGCAATCTTTTCATTAAGCAAAGATTGCCCTTTCCCGTAACTTTTTATAAAGGAAATAATTTTTTGCAGTTCAGTAAGATCCGCGCCCATATCTTCTAAAAAGAGAAATTTATCTTTTATTTCGTCAAGGGATATACCCTGGGCCTGGACATTGAAGATCAGGAGTTTTGATGTAAGGATAACCGATACCCGGACCAGGTTTAAGCAATGTGAAAGACTCCTTGGGCCTGCGGTCCAGTTAAACATCACAGGTATTTTGCCTGAAAATAATACCGCAAGATATGTCACGCACGTTCCAGCAGAAGCAGGGAGCATAATTCCAATGTAGTCACCCGGCAATTTTTTGATTAAATATTTCAAGGCAATTATCCCTGCTGCTATCTGCCCGTAAGTCTTTACGCCTGATCCACCCGGGCTTTGATCGGCAATTACCATCCTGCCCGGAAAAGCATTAAGCAGGCGCACAAAAACATCTGTTATTTTTTCGCCTTCAGGAACACTTGCAAACAAATTGTCGGTTTCGTTTTCAAACCATTGCATGGGAACAGGTTTAAGTATGTTTTTGTCGGAAGCTATGGCATGACCGCTTGCCGCCAGCAGGCAATCCGTAACCGTTATCATCGAAGCGGTATCACCCTGGGGAAACCCGAACTCCCGGCTTATCCATAAAATGAGTTCGGATATGGCCAGGCTGTCCAGACCAAGATCATGGGCCAGGCGATAGTCTTCTTTTATATCATCTACCCCTGAAAGTTTTTCAAGATAATCGATAACAAGCTTTTTAGCGGCAACAGGCATTTTCTTGATATCTCCACCAATATTTTTCCGTTCGGGTTCTGGCAGTCTTCTTGCGCCCCCTTTTTCCCATATTGTGTGCGGAATATAGAGAGGCGGAGACACTTTCTGATTATAAAAGTTTTCAATATAACGGTTTATAGCGTTGCAATCACCTGTTTTCGGAAAATCTTCCGGTTCAACAAATTCAAGGCTTACCTTTCGCCTGGGGGAAAAGAATATTCCGTTCAGAAGGATCGATTTTGCCGCCTTAAAAAGAATCCTCGGCAGGTGGATCGGCTTGCCGCTGCCATGGCCGAAGCTGCTTCCCCACAGGCCTGTTATTCGCACAAGGACTATGCGCGTTTTCGGAGCCTTTTGCAGGATTAAATAGACTCCGCTGTTTGCGCCAAGGTCTTCAAGTTTGCTGCGGCTGAGATGACCTCCCGGGTAAAGGAGTATATTGTCACCGTTTTCCAAAGCTGATGCGGCGGTATTCAAAACGGTTTTTATCTTATTACCCCCTTTTACTCCTGCATTAACCATATCAGGAATGGGCAGCACATTAACAGCTTTTGCAAGTTCTCTGATCACGGGCATCTTTATCTGAGTTTCATCACCGATCGGTCTTGGCCTGAATTTTTTATTCAGACATGTGTTTACTATAATTCGGATCTATCAGCGCGGGATGGTTCGGCAAAAAAAGAATGCCCCTGTTTCCCTTTGCATAGACTGAATCAAGCCCTTTCAGCGTGATGCTGTACCTCAGCCGGAGCACAAACCGGATGACAATTCTTAAAAAAAACATATCAATTACTGGAGTTGCCATGAGTAGTCAATCAGGCTTGTGAAAAATCCGGGTTATCTGCTTATATTTACAGTAAATATTTTCGGTTTAACTTCGACAAGAGTCGTTTTGACAGGCAGCGTGATAGCGGCGCATCTGACATATACTCCCGGCTTTAGCCCCTTGAGATCAACATATACTTTAATGCCGTTTCCCGAGCATAGTTTTTCAAGGGCATTAACAGGCCCTTTTACTTCTATATTTATTGAAGGGGGAGTAATGCTGTATTTATACTGTGTGTTTTTTCCTTTAACCGGAATGTCATTAAATTTTTTTGCGGCGGTTTTTTCTTCGACAAATATTTCAACCCGTATAATTTTTGCCGGTGAAATAATATCAAGATTTTCAGCCAGAGCCAGAGCGACTTCCTTTTTAAACGATTCTGATACCCCGCTGACATTAACAGGTTTTGTCATAATCTCATCTATGGGACCAAGAATATTTTCAGGCCCGCCTAAAATCACGTGTGACGGTTTTGCTGTTGCGCTTGAGATCAAAAAGCCTGCAGCGGGTTTTCCGGAAAAGGATGGGATAACAGGAATATTTTTTTTAATCTTGTTTTCGACCCGTACAATCAAAAAAGATGGATTGATGCTTATAATCGATGCCCCTTTTGGGAGCTGTATACCCTCTTTTTTTATCGGGATCGATTTTACTCCTGTATCTACGCCGGAAAGATCAAGCCGGTATCTTAATTTCAGATGGGAAAGTGAATTAAGAACGGGTTTCGAACCTCGGATATGAAGTTCTATGCCCATCAATGAAGAATCGGTTACCGTCAAGCCCTCTGGTATTTTTTCAATATCAACCGGAATAAAGATATCGGTTTCATGTCCGGATGAGCCCGGCCACAGAAAAAAAAAGCAAAGTCCTAAAAAAAAGCTTAAAATCAGCCACATTAAATTTATGCGGCCAAAAACAGATATATATTTACGATTAGTCATGGCAACTTATAAGTTTTTTATCGCGTCAATAATTTTTAGCGTTGAATATGTATCGGCAACGTCATGGACTCTAACAATATGAGCGCCATGCAAAACCGCCGCAGCGATAGCAGCCTGAGTTCCGGTTTTTACAATATCATGATCCGGCTTTATATTTTCAGCTGCATTATCGTTAAGGATTTTTCGTATGAACATTTTTCTTGAAGGCCCTGTCATGATGGGAACATCCAGGCATGTAAATTCATCAAGACGGCTGAGTATAAGGAGATTATGTTCAACGGTTTTACCAAACCCTATTCCCGGGTCTACTATAATTTTTGATCTTGAAATCCCATTTTTTTCAGCGTAATCGATTGTATTTTCAAAAAATTCTTTGATTTCTTCGATAAGGTTGTCATATTTTGGCAAAAGCTGCATGGTTTTAGGCGTCCCGTGCATATGCATCAGAACAACCGGAACATTGTGTTTTGCAGCGACACCCGCCATATCAGGATCATGTCTTAACGAACTGATATCGTTTATAATTGATGCGCCGGCTTCAATTGCGCATTCGGCTACCCCCGCTTTTCTTGTATCTATGGAAATCGGAACTGAAATACGTTTTGCAAGTTTTTCAATAACAGGCACAACCCGCTGTATTTCATCTTCGGCAGTGACCATATCGGAAAATGGGCGCGTGGACTCGCCGCCTATATCGATGATGTCGGCCCCTTGTTCAGCCAGTTTTTCGCCATGAATCACTGCATTGTCGCATTTTAAAAAACGGCCTCCATCTGAAAATGAATCCGGGGTTACGTTCAGGATGCCCATAATAGCGGTGCGCTTTCCAAGCAGGAGTGAATGCCCTTTCCATGAAAACTTATATGTTTTAATCATATCTATCAAAATTTGTTTACTGTTATCTTAAAAACTGTCCTGGAACAAGATTTTCCATATCATAATATCCGGTCAAATATAAACTATTTTTTAAACAAGTCCCAAAACTGAAGGTCGTGGAAAAATCAGGACAGATCTGCACAATTGATGCGGTTCAAGGGGGCCATCTTTAAAAGGGTAATATGTAATGTTGAAGGTCCAGGGGGTCTAATCCCGGCTTTATTATGATCTTGTTGCGATCAGCAGGGTTCTTCCGACGCTTCCGAGAATA
Organism: Deltaproteobacteria bacterium; assembly: GCA_030596405.1. Lineage (GTDB taxonomy): Bacteria > Desulfobacterota > Desulfobacteria > Desulfobacterales > JAUVKB01 > JAUVKB01. Next base: position 1,886 of record JAUVKB010000027.1, on the reverse strand, counting down.
CGTTTGTCCTGCATTTTCTGCTGTGAGAACAGATTCAGGAAACTCTATTTAAAAAGCTCATCCGATTCCGGAACATGCAATGCCTGGAATCGTGGCGTTTTCCAGGGATAAAGCGAAAGAATAATTGCTCCGGCAACAGTTGCCAGCAACCAGCTACACCCGATGCAAACAAAGTCTGTCATAGAGTACTCTCCATAACCTTTCAGCAGATCATTAATAAACGACCGCGTAAGCATTATAAACAAGATTGACGGGGTTAAGTATTTGATCATTAAATCCCAGGCCTTTACCAGTTTCCATCGCGACACCTCATTAATATGCAACCGTAAAACAGCAGCTTTAAGTATGTAGCCCACAAATAAACACTCCAGCAGACCTGCCAGAATCAAGCCATACTGATTCAAGACATGATCGACGATATCGAGCCAGTACAGTCCTCCGCCCGTCATGAAAACCAGAGAACCAAGGAAACCTGTTACGCAAAGCAGACTGACCACCAGCCTCCTGGAAACCTGAAATTTATCTATCACTGCGCTTGTAAGCGCTTCGACAATCGAAACGCTGGACGATAACCCTGCAATCGATAATGACAAGAAAAAAATGACTCCGAAAACCTCCCGCATAAAAGGTAAATTTGAAATTGCTTCAGGAAAGACCACAAAGGCCAGGATCGGCCCCGATTTGACTACCTGATCGATAGGCAGTTGTTTGGAAAGCGATAAACAGCCTAGTATGGAAAACACGACAAAACCTGAAATAAATGAATAAATACAATTAGTAAAGCTGACTATTACCGCATTTTGAACAAGATTTGTTTTAGCCGGCAGATAACTTGCATAAGCGATCATTATGCCGAACCCGATGGAAAGGGTGAAAAAGATCTGCCCGTACGCGGCCATCCAGACCTTTATGTCAAGTAATTTGCTCCACTGAGGGCTTAGATAGTACCTGATGCCGTCAAATGCCCCCGGCAATGTTAATCCCCAGCCTACCAGGATCAGGGTCGCCACCAGAAGAATCGGCATGAAAATTTTACATGCCAGTTCAATACCCCTGTTAATCTTTTGAAATGTTATAAACCAAGTCACTATCCACATCAGGCCGGTGGAGATAATAATCAAAGGACGAAATCCCCCCAGATCACCCGGGCAGGATGTTAACCCAAGAAACTCATTAAGAAAAAAATCCTGCGTATCCGCTCCCCAGCGAAGGTCAAAGGAAAAAACGACGAAATTAGCACACCACCCGATAATAACCTGATAATAAAACATAATCCCGAACATAACAAAAAGGGGCATCCACCATCCAAGCCATTCCGTCCTGCGGTGAATCCTTGCAAAAGCCAAAGGCGCAGATGCATGTTCACGATGTCCTATCCCGTATTCAAGAATCAACAGGGGTAGCCCTGCGGTGAGCAAAGCTGTAAAATAAGGAATGAGAAAGGCGCCGCCGCCGTTCACATAGGCAATATAGGAAAAACGCCAGATATTTCCCAGTCCTATGGCAGATCCGATAGCTGCCAGTAAAAAACCAAGGTTGGAAGAAAATGCACCCCGCTGCTCTCCGGTAGCTGTTGTATTCAAACTATCCTCTCTGATAATGACGGCTTTATAAAAATTCGACTTCAGCAAAACACTGAAGTATTTTACTATATAACAGGCGCGTCTCTGTGGCAATGGCATTTGTTAACGAATTTGAAGGCCACTAAGTGAGAAACATGTTATGATTTTTTGTACATGTTCAGGGGGTGATTATGATTCCTTCCAACTAAAGCCAATCTAAATTTGGTTTTTGCTCTTTGAAAAAAGAATCAATAGCGTCTACTAACAAAGGAAACGATGGCAACGACCGTATTTGGCAGGTTTGTTTAAACGACAATACTCGTT
>JAUVKB010000162.1 GCA_030596405.1 Deltaproteobacteria bacterium | reverse complement strand
ATGGAGAATGAAGCTCATAAAATATTTCAGGAATCCAGTCTCCCCTCTCTTTTCTTCCCGGATAAGAGTGGCTTTGCCAGGCGTCCGGAGGTTTGGGGATTGTACTGATAATCCGCGCCATGGGTACGCCAAGCTTTATTTCAAATGATTCAAGTTCTGTCCGGTAATATAATTTGGGACGCAAATTGCCCCGCTCCTTTTTAATCTCCCATTCGATCTTCATTATTTCCTCTTTTCAATATTGATGGCTTCGTAAAGAGTGCTAAAGACACCTTTCTTGTCATTCCCGCGAACGCGGGAATCCATAGGTTTGAGGCATTGCATCGGTTACCCGAATTTATTGAGAAGTTACCTTGCCTTTTTGACTTCCAAAGGAAGTCATTTTGTTAAAACAACCGTAACATACTGATATTGTTTTGCATTGCCTTGGATGACAACAGTCATGTAAAATCAGTGGGCTTCCTTCCTCATAGGATGCCGCTTGCGGCATAAACCAGCTTTTTACGAAACCATCAAGGTTGATTTCCTTTGGACAAATATGACTCCGTAAAAATATTTCATCTGATCTCTATTACTTCGCCAAAGGGAGGCGCCATCCCCGCTCCGCCGATTCGCGCCCAGAGTACAGGATACAACGGCTCCTCGGGAAAACGATTGCATTCGAGGTCTGTCAGATAAATCAGGCAACGGGGCGAAATACCCTGCTGTTCCACCCAGTGAAACGCCGGCCTGAAATCCGTCCCCCCACCGCCTTTTGGTGACAGAATTATCGGCAGGTCCTGCCGCTGGAAGGTCTCGGCGCTAACCATCCGCATGTCGCAGTATAACAAGTGAACCGTCATAGCGCAGTATTCCAGAATCGCCGACAGCTCTGCCGCGAACTGATCCAGCTCAGTCTGGGAGATACTGCCTGAGGTATCCACGGCAATAACCACTTCAGGCAGATCATCGCTCCGCATGGATGGCAGGTAGAGCCCCAGATGAAGATAACGCCGGTTGGGAGGCGTCCAGGTATAATCGCTGTGGGCAGACGCATTTATAAACCGGCCCAGCAAACCGCGCCAGTCCAGTTTTGGATTAAGAATATTATCAACCAGCCGCTTAAGACCTGCCGGAAGGTCGCCCATTGATTTAGCCTGTATAACGGCCTGTGCCAGGGCGATCTTCCATTCATTTTCTTTCTCGGTCGTATCATCCGAAAGGCTTGATTCCCCTTGTGGAGATGGAGCATCCCTGACTTCACCTGATTTTCCGGGATCGCCGTACCCGAAGTCTCCATCACCCTCTATGGCATCTTCTGCGTTTTCCGACGGATCATCAGCAGGGCTGCTTTGAGTCTCCTTTTCATCGGACCGGGTATCCCTGCCGTCTGGTTCACGCCCTGCATCATCAGTGGACTGCTCTTTGCCATTATCTGTTTTGTCTTTTTCGGACGGGCGATTATGCCCGTCCTTCTTTTCATCGCTGTCTGCTTTCGCAGACATGAGTGAATAGATCTCGTCAGCCGTCTTGTCACGAAATTCAGGATCGTCCAAATACCCGTCCGGAAGTTCCAGACCGGCTTCAAGAAGAATCCAGTTAATCGCATAATCACAGGCCATATTCCATTGCTTAGGATTGCGGCCCTTCCGCCGGATATGATGCCTGCACGCCGGGTGCATGGCCAAATGGCCCATAAGACCTTTAAGTTTGCCCGGAGTCAGCATACTGATGTAAGCCGGATTGTAGGCCAGAGTTTTACCATCCGACCAGGCTGTTTCGCAGGCGCAATCCTCCTGAAGGGTCATGCGAAGGGCCAGGGATCCGAAAAATGGATGCTCCAAAATCAGGCCTGCCCTTGCCTTGACAATTTTACAATATACTTCATTTGCGTGTTGCATCATATGAGTACATTCGAATAAGCGGCCGCCCACTCATTAAAGGCCGATGTATGCACGACCTCATTGTCCGTCTTGACCGCATCACGCACCAACAGCACGCTGAACTCGGGAGGCAGGCGTTTGGCGTAGGCAACCACCTGCGCCATGTTTTCCTTGCTCGCTTTGCCGGCCAGCACTTCACATACGGCATAAAGCGTGGCAGGATCTTCCGGAACTTCGGCTGTTTCCGGGGAGATCAGAAGCGCATCAGGATCCGGCAGGTTGCGAAAAACACGGGTAAACCCGGAAAACTCCGCTGCCGCGCCTTCTCCGACGGCCCCCTTAATCAGTTCATATTCAAGCGCGGCTTCCGGCTTGCCTGATAAAATACTGGAAACAAACTCCCAGGAGCGTGGGGTCGGAAAGGCCTTTTCATTTTGTTGAGGGTCAAAGACATGCAGCAGGCTGGGACGAAACCGTAAAAAGGCGACTACTTCCGGCGCCATGCTGTTTTCTTCCGCCCAGACAACCCAGTCCTCTATATTCACATCAAAACTGAGATGGACAAACCGGTTTGCCAGAGCGGAAGGCATCCTGTGGGTTACGGAGCGGTCGCTCTCCCGGTTTCCTGCGGCAATGATACTCCACCCTTCAGGAAGCCGGTATTCGCCAAGCCGGCGGTCAAGCACCAGTTGATAACATGCCGCCTGAACCAGGGGTGTCGCGACGTTAAGTTCATCGAGAAACAAAATGCCGTTTCCTTCGCCAGGCAAAAAATCAGGCGGGCACCAGCAGGCCCTGTGGTTTTCATCAATATGTGGAAGTCCCCGCAGATCAACCGGATCCAACAAAACCGCGCGGATGTCGATCAGTTTAAGTCCCAGTTGCCGCGCTGTTTGTGAAACAACCTGGCTTTTTCCCACACCCGGCGGCCCCCAGATGAATAACGGCTGGCGGATATAAATCAACGTTTTGAGCGCTGTATTGATTTGAGAAGGTTTCATCTTTTTCCTTTTTAAAATATCAGTTACACACTTTTCGCCAGGCCGGCGATCCATTGGACGATCTCAGTTTCCGAGTCATCCGGATCACCATCAACCTTAAGACCGTCTTCAACGATATCCCCGCCAAGTTCTTTGAGCTTTTCCTCCAAAAGGTCAACGGAACCGCAAAAATGTTCGTAAGAGCTGTCACCGGGAGCAAAAACCGCAAACTTTTTTCCCTTTAGATCCAGCCCATCCATGTTTTCATAAAATTCATCAAAATCTTCCTGTAGTTCTACCTCCTCGTCACCATATGCAGGGCATCCCAGCAGGATAAAATCATATTCTCCTTTTAAATCATTAACCGAAACGTCAGTAACATTTTGAATTACTGTTTCAATTCCATTGTCTTCAAGGGCTTCTTTGACGGTTTCCGACATTGTTTCAGTATTGCCTGTTGTTGAACCATAAATAATTATAGCTTTCATTTTTAACAGTCCTTTTTTTAAAGTTTTTAATTTATATTAACCCGGCAATTAAATACCTGCCAATTGTCATTCCCGCGAAGGCGGGAGGTAAGCGAAGACTCCGATCCAGGAATACACTGGATGCCGGATCAAGTCCGGCATGACGGAGGTCGTCTATTTAATCGCCGGGTTAATATCTGATGCCGAATTTTACTCGGCTGACAGACTTTGTAAAAAATTAATTATTAACCTGCGCCGGATTGAATACCCGGAATCCTCCAGGCAAAAAAAGCAAAAAAACGCTTGAATCGTACTCTCCACGGCCGGTCTCATGCCCTTTCACCAGATTCATGGATTCGTGACCGCGATTTTGGAAACACATTTCGACAGACAGAGCCAAAGAACTCCGGCACACCCCAAAAAAGTGGTTTCCCGAATTCAACTATGAGGCTGTCCTAGGAGGCTGTCCGAGAATAGCAATTTTTTCCAAAATCAAGGCTTGCGAAAAAAATTACCGCAGGCATATGATTGATATTCCGAGGATAATTTTTTGAGCATAACGCAGAGTTTGGGAAAAAGGGCATTCTCTGACAGCCTCCTAGAACAGTTTTGCGTGGGATCAAGCCATAATTTCGCGGACAAGACAGCACAGTTGGCGCCACAGCGCGAGCGTGAGGACTTCGGCTGTATATGGATTCTTAAACGTCAGGATTTGTCTATGCCGAATCTGTGCTCGATATTGAGCTTGATTTCATTGCTGATAGCATTTACCGGACTTATTCGCGACTTAAAGTTAATAAGGCCCCACCCTTTCAATTTATGATTTTTTTTGTTTTTTATCTTCAACATACTGACGATCCGGTTAGATTCAGGGGAACACATTTTTTTCTCCTTTTTTTAAAAAAATGTTATATCTGATTTATAAAATTTAAAAAGTCCTCCCGCTATAATCATCGGCAACCAAATGCGTTTTGATTTTTCAGTTTCCTGATCAAGGTGTGGCTCATCAATAATATTTCCCCGGCAATTAAACAGCGCCTGAACGAAAACTGCTGATTTTCCCAATTTTTGCCTGACCTGTCTGCGTACGGACTGCGCACAGACAGGCGCAGAGATTGGCAGGTAAGCGAGCCTGCGAGACTCCGAAAAAACAGTTTTCGTTCGGGCACGAAGTATCAATTAGGGGACAAAAAGGCATCCTTAGCATCATCGTGCTTAAGCAAATGCCAGGCCTCTTTAAACTTTGCGTATTTGCTTTTTTCAGGCCCCGCAGAAGGCAGAAGAGAGACTCCATTTTTCGGCATGACATCCTGGGGGATAATGTAATGGATACTTTTCTCCCGGAAAACGCAAAGACCGATAATAAAGTCGTAATCCGAGGTGAGACCTCCCTTTGAGTTGCTTATATAAAAACATTGAGTTGTTCCCTTTATTTTAGGCGTGAACGTACACTTCAAGGCAAGTTTGTAACCGTTCATCAAAAGCATGTAACCATGGTTCCCCTTTCTCAGGTTAGCTCTAAGGCCGAGTGATTCCATCTTTT
>JAUVKB010000234.1 GCA_030596405.1 Deltaproteobacteria bacterium | reverse complement strand
TTATAGGCGGCGACTTGAAAGGGAAGAGACTCCGTTCGGTCAGTGGTACGATAACGCGGCCGACCTCTGACCGATTGCGGGAATCGATATTTAATATACTATCCTTTCGTGTTCAGGCAACGATTGCTCTTGATTTGTTTGCCGGAACCGGCGCTTTCGGCATTGAAGCGTTAAGCCGCGGTGCAAAATATGCTATATTTATCGACATATATAAAGATGCGCTTTCCATAATCGGGCAAAATATCCGGTCATGCGCTCTTGAGAACAGGGCAAGAATTATCCAGTGGGATATCACCAGGAACTTAAACTGCATAAGCTCGTTTTGTTCGCAAATTGGTCTTGTTTTTATGGATCCGCCTTATAACCGCAGTATTATAAAACCGACTCTGCTTCATCTTTATAACAGCCGTGCAGTTGAAAAAGGGGCTTGTATCGTTGTCGAGCATTCTCCGCTGGAGCCGATCCAGCCGGAAGACCTGCAAGAAGATAAATCGGCATTTGAAACGATGGATCAAAGAAAATACGGAAATACGCTTATTTCCTTTTTAAAATATTCGTAATAATCAAAAAAACAGGGAAAGGATAAAAAAATTGACGCAAAAAATTGCCATATACCCAGGTACTTTTGATCCTGTTACAAGTGGGCATATTAGTATTATTGAAAGAGGGCTTAAGCTGTTTGACAAACTGATTGTAACAATATTGCATAACCCGGCAAAAAAGACGCTTTTTACTGTTGAAGAGCGGGTGGAAATGCTTAAGATCAGTCTGAAAGATTTTTCAAACATTGAAATAGATACTTTTGAAGGACTCCTTGTCGATTTTGCAGAGAGACGTAAAGCAAATGCAATACTAAGAGGCATGCGCGCGGTATCTGATTTTGACTTTGAGTTCCAAATGGCGCTGATGAACCGTCGGCTGAACAGGAATATTCAGTCTGTTTTTCTAATGACCGGACTCAGATGGATTTTTACCAGTTCTTCGTCCATCAAGGAAGCGGCGCGTTTTGGCGGGAACATAGAAGGGATGGTGCCGCCTGTAGTCGATCAAAAGTTAAAGGAAAAATTTAATCACACCTTATAAACTTTTTGAAAGCTGTTTCAAAACCGGCAAATAATGATCATGTCTTTATCACAAAATGCAAGGATTATTTTAAAAAGGCGGTACCTTAAGAAGGACCGCAATGGCAATGTCACAGAAACGCCAGACGAACTGTTTGCGAGAGTGGCTAAATCTATTGCCGCGGCAGACTCAGTATTTGAACATGGCGCTGATGTTAATAAATCCAAAAAAAAATTTTTAAAACTCCTCACCAATATGTGGTTTTTACCCAACTCTCCAACCCTCATGAATGCGGGTAGAAGTTTAGGCCAGCTTGCGGCCTGTTTTGTGCTTCCCATCGATGATTCTATTGAGAGCATATTTGAAACTTTAAAACATACTGCAATAATACACAAAAGCGGAGGGGGTACGGGATTTTCTTTTTCGCATATCCGGCCCAAAAATGATGCGGTATTGTCTACGAAGGGTATTTCAAGCGGACCTGTTTCATTTATGTCTGTTTTCGATGTGGCTACTGAAGTTGTAAAGCAGGGTGGCACGCGTAAAGGTGCAAACATGGGCGTACTTCAGGCGGATCATCCCGACATCGAGGCTTTTATTAAGTCAAAAAGTGACCTCGAAAGATTGACCAATTTTAATATATCCATTGCTTTGACAGACCGGTTTATGGATGCGCTCGAGACAAATTCTGATTATGATCTTGTTAATCCGCGGACAGGCAAAACAGTAAGGCGTGTTTTTGCAAGAAAAATATTTGACATGATCGTTTATTCAGCCTGGAATACAGGAGAACCAGGGGTTATTTTTATCGATCAAGTCAATAAAAATAATCCAACCCCTGATCTTGGCGATATCGAAGCAACAAATCCTTGCGGCGAACAACCGCTTTTGCCTTATGAGTCGTGCACGCTTGGCTCTGTCAATCTTTCTAAAATGGTCATAAAAAAAGAGATCGATTTTAATCGCCTGAGAAGGGCGGTTCATGACGCAGTCCATTTTCTTGACAACGTTATCGAGATTAACAAGTACCCTCTTGAATGTATTGAAAAAGTAAGCAAAGGGAACAGAAAGATCGGTCTCGGAGTCATGGGTTTTGCCGATATGTTGATAAAAATGGAAATACCATACGATTCTGATGAGGCTGTTTCCCTGGCCGAACGGGTTATGTCGTATATTTCGCAGGAGTCTAAAAAGGCTTCCGTTGTCCTTGCTCAAAAACGCGGGAATTTTTCTAATTACAGGGGGAGCATTTTTGATAACAATTTAACACGGCACATGCGAAATGCCACTACCACGACAATTGCTCCGACAGGAACCATAAGTATAATAGCGGGCGCTTCAAGCGGTATAGAGCCGATTTTTGCCGTTTCCCATATGAGGCGTGTTTTTGACGGAAAGCCTCTTTACGAATCACACCCCTTGTTTATCAAGAAAGCCAGGGAAGAAAAATTTCTCAGCGAGGCTCTTTTAAATGAAATAGCAAAAACAGGTTCGCTGCAATTCATTGATGCCGTACCTGATCATATTAAGAGCCTTTTTAGAACATCGCATGATATTTCAGCCGATTGGCATATTAAAATTCAATCCGCATTCCAGAAATATACGGATAACGCGGTATCAAAAACAGTCAATTTTTCTTCAGATGCAAGCAAGGAGGATATAAGAAAAGTATATCTTTTTGCATACAAAAGTGGATGCAAGGGTGTAACCATCTATAGATACGGAAGCCGTAACCAGCAGGTGCTGAATATCGGCCGGGGAAAAAACGGGCATATAAAAATTATGCCCAGTCCTCGGCCCAGGAGAACAAACGGAGTTGCGGAACGGGTCACTCCCGCCGCCGGATGCGGCAACCTTTACATAGTGGGGGCATGCCCTGAATGCGGCAGTGTTATATCACATGAGGAAGGATGTCTTGTGTGTCATTTCTGTGGTTTTTCTAAATGTTGT
>JAUVKB010000015.1 GCA_030596405.1 Deltaproteobacteria bacterium | reverse complement strand
TCGGAAAGTATTTTTTCCAGAACCTCTTCTTTAGTTTCAAAAGCCATTTTCAAACCTCCATTTCAAACAGGCCGGCACAGCAAAAGTGTCAAATATTTTTATAAGCCAAATATTTTTATAAGTAATGTTCGCGTTAAAATCACTAAACCGGCTGTTGTCATACAATATATAAATTTACAGTTGTGTTTCTCGGCTGCTGCAAATGATGCTATCATGCAGCTTACAATATTAAGACATATACTATATAATTATATATTTCGCACTGGCAGGTCAAGAGAAAACAGGTTAAAAAAACCGTAACAATCCTTTCCTGGAAACCTAATCTTAAATATCACGCTGACTTTATGCTTTGATCAATAAAAATAAAAAATATTTTTGCAAGCCGCTCTTTTGTTTGCTATAAGGTGGCATAATTGTCGAATCATAATTTAATTAAGGCCTAAAAAAACCATTATGACGCTAAAACAAGAGCTTCTCAATATTTTAGTCTGCCCGAAGTGTAAGGGCGACATATATCTGAATGAAACAAAAGACGGGCTTGTCTGTGATAAGTGCAAACTTTTATATGAAATAAGGGATGATATCCCGATTATGCTTATTGATGAGGCAAAACCTGTAGAAATATAGATAAAACTATGAGTATATGAGTTTACCACAAGCCCCGAAGCCTGCAAAACTGGTAATAAGCCTTTTCATGAAAAAAAAAAGGCTTATAGACTCCGTGGCTGTACAGCTCATTGAAAAATTTGGGCTTGTTGACATAATAAGTCCTTGGTTTTCCTTTAACTATACCACATATTACAAAACCGAGATGGGTGCTCCGCTTTTCAGAAGAGTACTTACATTTAAAAAACTTATTAAACAAAGCGCTCTGTCTGATATAAAAATTACAACCAATTCTTTAGAACAACAATACTTGCTAAACAGCGATCGGATGATCAATATAGACCCGGGATATATGCTTCAAGAACGTTTTGTTCTTGCCACCGGTAAAAACTTTGCCCATAGGATCTATATCGGGAAAAATATTTACGCTGATTTAACACTGATTTATACAAAGGGCGCATTTCAAAAATTACCATGGACATATCCCGATTATGCCGACAAAGAGATGCTGTCCTGCCTTGAGCTGGTACGGAAAAAATATACGGAAGATTTAAAGCAAATAATCTGAACAAATATTCAAAGGGTGGTAAAATGGATCAGACTTTATTGAACATAGGTTTTGGAAGTACAGTGGTTACCGAACGGGTTGTGGCTATTTTGTCTCCCAATTCCGCTCCAATGAAACGGCTTAAAGATGAAGCCAAAGACGATAAACGCCTTATTGATGCAACCCACGGACGCAGAACACGTTCGATCATTATTATGAACAGCAATCATATTGTTCTGTCGGCTATCCAGGCGGAAACAATATCCCAGCGTTATGCCACACTTAAAGAATCAAAATAGTATCTCATGAAAAATTCGAAAACCGACCAGTCCTACCCAGGACAAAAAGATACGGTTTCTCCTGAAACCGGAAGACTCTTTGTCATCTCCGCACCCTCGGGAACCGGCAAAACAACGCTCTGTAAAGCGCTGCTCAAACGGTTTCCCGATATCCGGTTTTCTGTATCATATACGACGAGAAAACCAAGGAGCGGGGAACAGGACGGCATCGATTATTATTTTTTAGCTAAAGATGATTTTAAAAAAAAACTGGAACACGGCCAATTTGCCGAATGGGCTACAGTTTACGGCCATTATTACGGCACTCCCGCCGAATTTATAGATAAAAAACTGGCTTCAGGGTTTGACATTCTCCTTGATATCGATGTTAAGGGGACTATTCAGATCCTTGATCGGTATCCTGATTGTGTTACAATTTTTATTATTCCTCCATCACCGGGTACTCTTAAAGCCCGTTTAAAAAAAAGAAATACAGACAGCAAAGAGACAATCAAAAGGCGTCTTGCCGATGCTGAAAACGAAATGACAAAAAAAGACCTTTACCGGCATACCATTGTCAATGATCGGTTGTCATCTGCTACTGACCAGCTGATATCAATTGTTGAAAAATATAGAATAAAATCGTTTATTGTTTAAAATGAAAACAGAGATACTTTACGGAATCCACCCTGTTATTGAAGCATTAAGGGCTGGAAGGAGAAATTTTGTCGAAATCTATTTGACAAAAAACACGCCTTCAAAACGTCTTAAAAATGCGGCGGCGCTGGCCGATTCTTTAAATATACCCGTAAAAACCATCAGGCCGTCACAACTTGAATCAATGACGGACACACCTATGCACCAGGGGATTGGAGCCATGGTGAGTCCATATCCGGTGGCCGGACTTGCTGATATTATCGACACTTTTAAATACGGTGACGCCGACCCATTTTTACTGCTGCTGGACAACATAGTAGATCCTTATAATCTTGGCGCCCTGGTAAGGACAGGGGTAAGCGCCGGAGTAGACGGAATTATCGTTACTAAAGATCGTTCCTCTTCACCGACCCCCACAGTTTCCAAGGCATCTGCAGGAGCGCTGGAACATATTTTCCTTGCCCGGGTTTCAAACATGGTAAATACCATTAAGGCTTTAAAGGAAAAAGGGGTTTGGATTGTCGGGCTGGAGAAATCCGCTGATCAGCCAATTTTTTCCAGTGATTTTAAATGTCCTGTTGCAATTGTTATCGGGGGGGAGCAAAAAGGGATACGGCCACTTGTAAAAAAAAATTGCGACCTGTTGTTTTCCATCCCTCAAACCGGCAAGATAGACTCACTCAACGCTTCTGTTGCAGGAGCCGTTGTTATGTATGAAGTATTGAGGCAAAGAGAATATAATAAAAAAAATGTCCATAACACTGTTAATTCAAAAGGATTCTTATAATCGTGAGCGAAAAAAACAAGATAAAAAAAAATAGCGACGGGACGCTGTATGTTCCGGATTGTCCCATTATCCCCTTTATCGAAGGCGACGGAATCGGAACGGACATCTGGCGTGCAGCCAGGATGGTCATAGACGGCGCGGTAAATAGAGCATATAAGGGTGAGCGACAAATATCCTGGCTTGAGGTATATGCCGGAGAAAAGGGGTTCCAGCAAAAGGGTGAATGGCTTCCTGCTGAAACACTCGATACCATAAAAGAACATGTGGTTGCCATAAAGGGACCTATGACCACGCCGGTGGGAAAAGGGATAAGGAGCATCAATGTTGCCATACGGCAAAAGCTCGATCTTTATGCATGTGTTCGACCGGTAAAGTATATCGATTTCGTGCCGAGTCCCATGAAGAACCCTGAAAAGATCGACATAGTCATTTTCAGAGAAAATACGGAAGATTTATACGCCGGTATTGAATGGCAGGCCGGAACAGACGATGCAAAACGCGTTATCTCCTTTCTCGAAAAAGAGATGGGCATATCATTATCAAAGGACACCGGTATCGGTATAAAGCCGATCAGCGAAAAAAATACCAAACGCCTGGTGGCAAGCGCCATTTCTTACGCAATCGATAACGGATTTGCAAGCGTAACCCTGATGCATAAGGGCAATATCATGAAGTTTACAGAAGGCGCGTTCAACAACTGGGGTTATGAAGTTGCACATGAAAAATTCAGTGACAAGACCATCACCGAAAAAGAGTGTTTTGATAAATATAACGGCAAATGTCCGGAAGGAAAGATCGTAATTAAAGACCGGATTGCCGACATGCTGTTCCAGCAAGTGCTGCTTCGGCCAGAGGAATACCATGTTATAGCAACGCCGAACTTGAATGGAGATTATATATCAGACGCGCTTGCAGCCCAGATCGGGGGGCTGGGAATGGCTCCTGGCGCAAACATCGGCGATACGTGTGCGGTTTTTGAAGCTACCCATGGCACAGCGCCAAAGTATGCGGGTCAGGATAAGGTAAACCCGAGTTCCCTAATCCTTTCAGGCGCAATGATGCTCGATTACATGGGATGGAGCAAGGCTTCAACCTTCATAAGGGATGCGCTTTGCTATGTCATTAAAGAAGGTACGGTCACTTATGACCTGGCCCGTCAGATCAAAGGAGCAAAAAAGGTTAAATGTTCTGGGTTTGCAAAAAAAATCGCTGAAAAGATTGAGCTGTTATAAAACATCGCTGAGCCGCTTAATCGCTATCTTAAAAGAGGCGGTATTTCCCAAAAAATGTTTGGTCTGTGGGTCTTTTTTTCATTCCCCAGAGTATGACTGTTCTAATTTGCCGGAAAAAAATCTTATAGAGATTTCCTCTTTAAAGGTTCAGGGACAACATATCTTTGAAATATTGATGGCCTCCTTTTTGTGCCCGGTTTGCTCGGCCGCTTTTTTACCTGTTAATTCTCCGTACTGTTCCGTATGCGGCAACATGTTTAAAAGCCGTGAAGGAAAAAATCACGTTTGTGGGGATTGCTTAACTTCTCCCAAAATGTTTAGAAAAGCACGCGCGGCAGGTATTTACGATCTGGCGTTCAAATCGGTGATCCACTGCTTTAAATACAGTGGGAAGACACAGCTGGCGCGGCCTCTCGGCACGCTCCTTTTTAATGCTTTTGTCGAATCCTGGGATAAAAACAGTATAGATATTATTCTGCCTGTTCCTCTTCATATTAAAAGATTAAGGAAGCGTGGTTTTAACCAGGCTTATCTTCTTGTTAAAGACTGGACAAACACGGCTGATGATTTAGATGACGAACAGCCCTGCATTGATATGGACAGACACGTGCTTGTACGCAGCAGATGGACTAAGCCGCAAACCGGTCTCGGCCGCAAGAAACGGATAGCAAACATCAAGAATGCTTTTTGCGTCACAAATATTCCCAAAGTAAGAGGGAAAAAAATCCTCATAGTAGATGACGTTTATACTACCGGAACGACTGTAAATGAATGCGCAAAAACTCTGATGGACAGCGGCGCTGTCCATGTCGACGTTCTTACCCTGGCGCGTACCTTATTATAGTCTTTTTTATCAATAAATTATCACATATAACGGTTATAAATTTTTATGTTGTCTAAGATTTTAACGCCAAAAGATCTCGCACTGGAGCTAAATGCCAACCGCAAGTCAGGCAAGCACGTTGTTTTCACCAACGGATGCTTCGATATCCTGCACGTGGGACATGTCCGTTATCTTGCTGCCGCCAGATCTAAAGGGGATATTTTAGTAGTGGGCATAAATTCAGATGAGTCGGTTAAATCGATAAAAAGTGAAAAAAGACCGATCGTGTGTCAAGCCCACAGAGCGGAGATAATTGCCGGACTGTGGTGCGTTGACTATGTCACTCTTTTTAATGAATCTGATCCCTTAAAACTCATTCAAACCTTAAGGCATGATATTCTTGTTAAAGGTGGGGACTGGGCGGAAAAAGAGATCATCGGCGCTGATTTTGTAAAGGCAAACGGCGGCAAAGTGATAAGAATTCCAGTTGTTCCAGATGTATCAACATCTATAATAATACAGGAAATCATTAAAAAATATCGTTAAACAAATTGAACCTGAATGATGACTGTCAATCGGTGCCGAGATGTGACATCACCCGACATGTGGTTGCAAAAATGCAAGGGGTTTTTTGATTATGATTCACGAAAAAGTTCAAGTCTTATGGAATAAAAAAGCAGGGAACCCGTATTACAGAATCGGTCTGAAATGTCACAAGGAATATTCGACGGCACAGCCGGGACAGTTCGTCATGCTCCGTCTTATAAACCAGATGGTTCCGTTTCTTCGCCGCCCTTTTTCAATACACAACCGCATTATGAAAGGCGGACGCACACAAGGTATAGAACTCCTTTACAAGGTTGTTGGAAAAGGTACGGAAAAACTTTCCCTGTGTAAAAAAGGCGACTTTGTCGATATCATCGGACCATTGGGCAAGGGTTTTGTCATTCCGGATAATTATCACAGGATATTTATTGTTGCCGGTGGCATAGGTGTCGCTCCATTGTTTTTTTTGGCGTCATTTCTGATGGAAAAAAACATAGATCTTTCGGCTTGCAGGGTGTTTCTGGGGGCAAAATCTAAAGACGACCTGTTATGCAAGGATGAATTGTCAGACCTTGGAATGACGGTGCATATATGTACAGATGATGGAAGTGAGGGGGATAAATGTCTTGTAACCGATTCCCTAAAAACAGCCATATGTAAAAACCGGCCGGATGTCATTTATGCCTGCGGGCCTTTAGAGATGCTGAAATCCGTTGCAAAGATCGCAAAAAAACATATTGTGCCGTGTCAGATCTCCATAGAAACAATCATGGCCTGCGGCATAGGCGCCTGCCTTGGCTGCGCGGTAGAACGCTGTGATAATACAGGCAAATATCTGCATGCCTGCCTTGATGGACCGGTATTTAATCCGCATGACTTAAAAATATAAGTCTGTTTTAAAATATATATGAATTCCGTCATTACCATATATAGACTTAAAAAGATTATAGGCCGTCAAAATTTTAGTCCAATTTTACATTGACTTGGATATGATCTTGTGATAAAAAAACTTAATTGATCTTAAATAGAGTTCCGTAGTTATTTGTTTAAGTCGGTTTTCTTAATTTTTACCAAAATGAAAAGAGAGACAAGACGTTATATAAAGGAACTCGCGTATCACAGCAGCATAGGCCTTTCGATCGCGCTGTCGATTTTTATCGGGCTTGCCGTTGGGATATTTCTTGACAGACGGGTGTTTAACTCAACACCGTGGTTTACGCTGATTTTCCTTGGGCTTGGAATTGCAGCAGGATTTAGGAACATTGGACTTGCGATAAAAAAAAGTAGGAAATTTTAATAAATATGGCAAAGTTTATAACATGACGATTCAGCAGCGCCTTTTAAAATTTATTACCCGTACAAATTGGGTGCTTTTCTTTGTTGCAAGTATCACAGGATTAATTGTTTCATCCCCGGAATTTGCCAAAGGCATTATATTTGGGGGGCTAATTGTTACAATTAATTTTCATATGCTGTCAAGGACGCTTAAAAAGGCGCTTTCGCCACAAAAACTGTTGTCCCACAACGTAATTTTAGCCAAATATTACATCCGTTTTATCATAAGCGGCCTTATTATTTTTGTGCTTATATCAAAGCACTATGTTGAGCCTATCGGTCTTTTTATAGGTCTTTCCGTTGTGGTTGCAAGCATCACTCTTGCAACCATGTGTGAATTAAAAAAAATTATTTTCAAGGAGGCAATTTAAGGTGGAACATCCCTATCTCTTTTTCGTCAAGCTGTTTGAGTTGATCGGCCTGGGACATTTTGCCCATGCGTATCCTCATGTAATCTATTCGTGGGTGGTCATGGCTCTGCTTATCGTACTTGGTGTTATTGCAACCAGGGGAATAGCCATGATTCCAACAAAAGCACAAAACATATTTGAAATGGTTATTTCAGGAATTGAAGACTTTATGGTGGATATCACGGGAGAAGAAGGCAGATGGTTGCTTCCGATCGTTGCCACCATATTTATCTATATTTTTGCATGTAACCTTATAGACCTTGTGCCCGGTTTCTTCCCTCCGACAGCCAGCTTAAATACAACCCTTTCATGTGCACTTACCGTCGTCATCTTCACCCACATTATCGGTATCAAGTATCATGGCGCAAAATATATTAAGCATTTTTTCGGGCCTGTATGGTGGATGATTCCTATAATATTTCCCATCGAGGTTATCGGCCATGTTGCGCGCATACTGTCACTCTCCTTCAGGCTCTTCGGCAACATGATGGGGCATGAACTGGTTCTGGGCATCCTTTTTGCTCTGGCAGGTCTCTTTTTTGCTCCACTGCCGATAATGGCCCTCGGCATCTTTGTAGCGCTGGTACAGGCATTTGTCTTCTTTTTGCTTTCGATTATGTATTTCACAGGAGCAATGGAACACGCACATTAGCATTAGTAGGGGCACGATGCATCGTGCCCCTATGTTTGAAACATAAAAGAGTATATGCTTTTTAGTTTTTAATGGGAAAACGGAAGAAGCAAAATAAATTTTTTTAAAGGAGGTAAATTTTTATGGAAGCAGGTGCATTACAATTTTTTATCGCTTGTGTTACTACCGCCGGTTTTGGGATTGCTGTCGCAGCTTTTGGTTGCGGTATCGCACAGGGCCTTGGATTAAAGGCCGCTGTTGAAGGTATTGCAAGAAATCCCGAATCATCAGGTAAGGTTACGGTTACCATGCTTATCGGTCTTGCTATGATCGAATCGCTATGTATTTATGCGCTGGTAGTCTCTTTGATCCTTATCTATGCGCATCCCCAGGCAGGCGCAATCGCCGCACTGTTCGGTCACTAATTAAAATTTAGCAGTTGTAATAATAACAGGGGCGTTGCCTGATTAAAGGGCAATGCCCCTTGTTTTTATTATAAACCGGCTAAAGAACTTTTTTCAAAAAGTGTCCTGTATAAGACGTCTTAATATTTACGATCTCCTCGGGAGTGCCGCATCCGACAATATAACCGCCCTCATCCCCGCCTTCGGGTCCTAAATCGATGATATGGTCGGCGGTTTTGATTACATCAAGATTATGCTCTATAACAATAATCGTATTCCCGGCATCCACGAGTCTGTTTAATACATTAAGCAGCCTCTGTATATCATCTATGTGAAGTCCTGTTGTAGGTTCATCAAGAATATATACGGTATTTCCCGTACCTTTTTTGCTAAGCTCCCGTGCAAGTTTTATCCGCTGGGCTTCGCCGCCTGACAACGTCGTGGCCGGCTGACCCACATGGATGTATCCCAAACCTACGTCAACTAAAGTCGCCAGCTTCGACTTGATCTTTCCGATGTTTTTAAAAAAGGCTAAAGACTGGTTTACAGTCATATCAAGCACATCTGCTATGTTTTTTCCTTTATACCGTACTTCAAGTGTTTCGCGGTTATACCGTTTGCCGTTACATACATCACAGGTAACGTAAACATCGGGCAAAAAATGCATTTCAATCTTAATGACCCCGTCACCCCTGCATGCCTCACATCTTCCACCTTTGACATTAAAACTGAATCTGCCTGGCTTGTAACCCCTCATCCGGGCTTCGGGTGTCCGTGAAAAAAGCTCTCTTATATAAGAAAATACACCTGTATATGTTCCGGCATTGGAACGGGGCGTCCTCCCGATGGGAGACTGATCGATGTTAACTACTTTATCTATATATTCAAGTCCCGACACCTTTGTGTGGCTGCCGGCGGTGATTCTGGCATGATAGAGCCGTTGAGCAAGAACACGGTGTAATGTTTCTAAAACAAGCGTCGATTTTCCCGATCCTGAAACACCGGTTACACAAACAAAACACCCAAGAGGAAACACCGCGTCTATATGCTTAAGATTATTTGCACATGCGCCTTCTATGACAAGCATATTTTTTTTATTGGAGCGGCGCCTTCCAGGGGTTTCAATACGCATCCTCCCTGAAAGATACAGGCCCGTCAATGAACTGTCATCTTTGATGAGATCTTCGGGCTTTCCTGAAAACACAACCTGTCCGCCGTTTACCCCGGCGCCCGGCCCCATGTCTATCACATAATCAGACGAGCGTATGGTCTCTTCATCATGTTCTACAACAAGTACGGTGTTGCCAAGATCACGCATCTGTAAAAGTGTTTTTAAAAGTCGCCTGTTATCTCTCTGGTGCAGACCGATGCTCGGCTCATCTAAAACATACAGAACGCCGGTTAATTTTGATCCGATCTGTGTTGCAAGGCGAATCCTCTGGCTTTCACCGCCTGAAAGCGTGTAAGCGGATCTGTCAAGGGTAAGATATGAAAGCCCGACATTGTCAAGAAATCCCAGCCTTTCAATAATCTCTTTGAGCACTCTTTTTGCAATGACCTTTTTTTTGCCTTCAAGTTCCAGTCTTTTAAAAAAATCGTTCGCCTTTGAAATAGATAGAGCGGTTATTTCAAATATTGCAAGCCCCCCCACCGTCACAAATCTGCTTTCCTTCTTTAATTTCGTGCCGTTGCATTCCTGACATGGCCGGAAATTCATATACCGCCTGCTCTCTTCTCTGACCTGGTAGGAATCGGTTTCTATATAGCGTCGCTTTATTTTCGGTATAATACCCTCAAAAGCCTTTTTATATGTAATTTTGCGATTATTCTGCTCAAAATAGAACGTGATCTGCTCGTCCCCTGATCCGTAAAGAAGAACATTCTTAAAACGATCGGGCAAATTTTTATAGGGTGTATAGATGTCTGCGCCGTAATGTGAGGTCAATGCCTCCAGAAATTCAACAAAATGGACTGAATTCCTGTTGGCCCAGAACGCAACAGCGCCTTCCCGTAAAGAAAGCTCATGATTCGGTATAACAAGATCAGGATCAAACTCAGTGGTTGAACCGAGTCCGTCACATTCAGGGCACGCTCCCTGTGGCGAATTAAACGAAAAACTTGCCGGAGTAAATTCAGGATAGCTTATGCCGCAACTTATACATGCCGCTTTTTCGCTAAACAATAGAGACTTGCCGGAATCGGGTTCCGCGCCAAGAATATCTACGGCAACCAGACCGTCCGACTGTGCCAGGGCAAGTTCCAGTGAATCTGCAAGCCGGTTTTTGATATTCTCTTTAACGATCAAACGATCAACAACCACATCTATGGAATGTTTTTTATTCTTTTCAAGCTTGCAGACCTTTTCAATCTCAAATATTTCCCCGTCAACGCGGACCCTGGCAAAACCTTCCTTTTTAAGACGCTTTAAAAGCTTCTCGTGCGTCCCTTTCAACCCTGCAACAAGGGGTGATAATATAATCACCCTGGATCCTTCCGGCAGAGACATTACCTTATCCACTATCTGATCCAGTGATTGTGAGGTTATGGCGCGCCCGCATTTATAACAATGCGGAGTACCGATCCTTGCGAAAAGGAGACGCAGATAATCATAGATTTCAGTTACTGTCCCAACCGTCGATCTGGGATTATGGCTTGCGGTTTTTTGTTCGATTGCGATTGCAGGAGACAGGCCTATTATGGTGTCGACATCAGGCTTTTCCATACGTTCCAAAAACTGGCGCGCGTAAGTGGAAAGAGATTCGACATACCTGCGCTGCCCTTCGGCATAAAGCGTGTCAAAAGCAAGCGTCGACTTGCCTGATCCGGACAAGCCGGTTATAATCACAAGTTTATTCCGGGGCAAATCAATATCGATATCCTTTAAATTGTGTTGCCTTGCCCCGCGTATAATTATTTTGCCAGATTCCATATCCGATTCCATGTCAAATCCAGTCAAATCCAGTCAAACTTCATATCAGGTCCGCCGTCTATCCGCCCATTTTGCCTGTTTTGCCGCCATTTTTATTGCCGCAACAAGACTGCCCGGATCCGCCCTGCCCGTCCCTGCAATATCATATGCAGTTCCATGGTCAACCGACGTTCTGATTATGGGAAGCCCCAGCGTAGTGTTGACACCGTCTGTAAAATGAATCATTTTAAAGGGGATAAGACCCTGATCATGGTACATGCAGACCACGGCATCATAGCACCCTTTTATTGCATGATAAAACAGCGTGTCAGGAGGAAAAGGGCCTGAAACATGAAACCCCTCTTCCCTTGCCATATCAATAGCCGGGGATATAATACGCATCTCCTCATCCCCGAACATACCTCCCTCTCCGGCATGGGGATTGAGCGCTGCAACCGCTATATGAGGATTTTCAATCCCAAAACGCTCATATAACGAACGCCCGGTAATTTTTATTGTATGACAAACCCGTTCCTTTGAAATCCGATCTGCAACGTCTTTAAGCGGGATGTGAATCGTAACAAGTACCACACGAAGTTTATCACCTGCCAGCATCATGGCAAAATCATCAGTTTTTGTACGTTCAGCCAAAAGTTCGGTATGTCCGTTATAATGAAAGCCTGCCATTTGCATGGCCATCTTATTAATGGGGCATGTAACAACCGCGGCTATTTTTCCTGAAACCGCCATGTCTGCCGCTTTTGCAACATATCCGACCATTGCCTTGCCGGTTTCGACAGTCGGCTTGCCCCATAATACTTTGTTGTGATCGAGATCAGAAGATATCAGTATGTCAACGCAGCCACATCGATAAGTCCCGGCATCAGGGGCCTGAACGCCCTTTAAATCAAGACCGCTTTTGGCGCAAATCTTTGCCTTTTCAAGAATTTTACGATCACCTATTACAAGCGGTTTGCACAGATCATAGAGCAAAGGGTCGCAAAGAGCCAAAAGGAGAATTTCAGGTCCTATTCCTGTCGGATCTCCCATGGTAATTCCTACGATCGGGCGCTGGTTTTTCATAAGCACAGCCTCTTTTATTTAAAAAAGATTAAAAGACAATCAAAATACAGTTAAAAGGCAGTTAGGTTTGTATTATAAAGATACAATGGTTTTTCGAACAAATTCAAAACTATTGTAAAAAACGCATGATAATGGGCAGCAACATTTAATATTCATAATTAGCCTCCATTCTATTTTTATTTAAAAACAAAAGATAATCGCCGAATTAAAAAGATTTATCAAGAAAGCATTATTGTTCATAACTTGATCATAACTTGGGATATGATTAAAATGTTTAGAAAAAATTTCACTGTCAAAAAGGTTTGTATTTAAAGGATGTTAATTTTTTGTTAGTCCATATAAATAACAATATCAATAAGTTATAACCAATTTGGATAAAATGATAATAAATAAATCATAATCAGTCTCATTCGGGTTTGACATAAAAAAAATTATCACATAAAAAACTCGACCATGATTTTGTTTTTCCGTAACTTGTCATAAAACATAACCATTTCTTTGAAACTATTTTTAAAACCACTAAAGTCTGTTTTTATTGTCGGTTTATCTCTTTTTTTAATCATTATTGTTTTAACTGTCATTAATTTTAGCCATACTAACTTTTAGCCATGCTACAAAAACTAAAAAATAAGAGTATAGCACCATGAAAATTATATGGAAAGAGGTAAAAATTGCAGTAAAAGAGCATATCCCCGGGCACAGGTTCAAAATGTGGATCGAACCCCTGGAATTTAAAGAGTACGCAAAAGGTTGTGTCGTCCTTTCCACTCCCAATTTCTTTTCCAAAAAACGTGTTCTCGAGCATTACGGCAAACTCATAAAATCAGAACTTGGTAAAATTTCAGGAAAAGAGATCAATCTGGTTATTGATGTATCAAACAAAAAAAACGGCTCAAAAGCAAAACCGGACGGACATCGCCAGATGGCTCTGCAAAATATAAGTAAGGATAAAAATAATAGATTTCAAATCGGACGATTTTTACGGAATGACTTTACATTCGATAAATTTGTTGTCGGCAAAAACAACGATTTTGCCTATTCGGCAGCTCTTTCAATAGCTTCGAAAAAGGATTTGCAACAAAATTGCCTCTTTCTATTATCAAAAACAGGAATGGGAAAAAGCCATCTGTCCCAGGCCATATGCCATCACGTCCTGTCTGGAAATCCGTCAAACCGCGTCTGCTATATTACCGCCGAAGACTTTGCAAATGAAATGGTTAATGCATTCCTGAACGGCTGCATTAATAAATTCAAGGAAAAATACAGAAATCAATGTGACGTATTACTTATTGACGATGTTCATTATCTCACCGGAAAGAAACAAACTCAGATTGAGCTTGCATTAGCTCTCGACTACCTGATGGAATCGAACAAAAAAATAATATTTACCAGCACTTATCTCCCAGGGGATATCCCGAAACTTAATGAAAAATTAAGATCTCGTTTTGCATCAGGCATTATTTCAAATATTGAGCCCCCCAATTTTAATACCAGGGTAAAAATATTACAAAAAAAATCGTTTGCAAACGGGCATAATATACCCGAAGAGATAATCCGGTATTTAGCCGGTGAACTTACCGTGGACGTAAGACAACTTGAAAGCGGTCTTATAGGAGTTATGTCCAAGTCATCACTTTTAGGCTCTCCAATAGACATTAATCTGGCTGAAAGTGTGGTCAAAAACATAGTATGTAAACGCAAAAACATTACAATAGACGCCATTAAGAAGCTGGTGTGCAAGCAATACAGTATATCCATAAATGAAATAGTTTCAAAATCACGCAAACAGGCTTTTGTTCGCCCGAGACAAGTAGCGATCTATCTGGCCAGAAAGTACACCGATTTACCTCTTGAAGCGATCGGCAGAAGTTTTAACCGGTATCATGCCACAGCCCTCCATTCGATCAGTGCCGTTGAAAAGGGTGTAAGATCGAAAGCTCAGGTGCAGCGGCAGGTGGAATTGATATGCGAAAAACTCGAATCCGGTGAGTTTTGATCCGCCTTTTTCTTTTGCCTGACTAATTTTAGCAATCTCGTAAAAAGATGGCGCTTTCCGATATAATCTTTAAAAGACTTCGTGATATTGTAGGCACAGCTTATTGCAGCAGAGCAAAAGAGGATCTTGTATGCTACTCTTATGATGCAACATCACAAACCTGTTTTCCCGATGCGATCGTGTTTCCGCAAAACGCACAGGAAGTATCCGCCGTATTAAAACTTGCAAACAAAGAAAACTTTTTTGTGATTCCGCGCGGGTCGGGATCGGGCATGACAGGTGGATCTCTTGCCGTCAGCGGCGGCATTGTCATGGTGATGACCCGTTTTAACCGTATCTGCAACATAGATAAAGACAATCTTATCGCCCACGTTGAACCTGGGGTCTTGACCGGCAAATTCCATAGTGAAGTTGAAAAACATGGGCTCTTTTATCCCCCTGATCCATCCAGTTCTGAATTTTGCACACTCGGCGGAAACATAGCAGAATGCGCTGGCGGTCCGCGGGCGGTAAAATACGGTGTTACCAGGGATTATGTGCTTGGCCTTGAAGTTGTAATTCCTACAGGGGAAATAATCCATACCGGAGTACAAACGGCAAAAGGCGTTGTAGGATACGATCTGACAAGACTTCTGACAGGTTCGGAAGGAACCCTTGGAGTTGTTACCCGGATAACCCTGCGGCTTCTGCCTCTTCCTGAGTCCGTAATGACAATGACGGCTTTTTTCGATGAAATAGGGACTGCAGCCAAAACCGTTTCAGAAATTATAAGGCGTTCCGTCATACCTCGCTCAATCGAATATATGGATAATGCCTCGATAAGGTGCGTTAAAAACTATCTTAACACCAGCCTTCCTGTTAAATCCGAAGCATTGCTTTTGATAGAAGTGGACGGTAAAGCAGATGAAACAATAGCTGCAATAGACCGGCTGAAAAGTATCTGCACTTCGATGGGCGCAATAGATGTTAATCTGGCTAAAACAAAAGCAGAGGCAAAAAGCCTTTGGAAGGCAAGAAAAGCTCTCTCTTCCGCATTATTTGCGTACGGACCTGATAAAATCAACGAGGATATAGTCGTCCCAAGAAGCAAAATACCTGATATGGTCAAAAAAATAGAGCTATTAAGGAATAAAACAGGGCTTGTTATGGTAAGTTTCGGTCATGCCGGCGACGGGAACATACATTTTAATATTATGCTCGATAAAAAAAACAAAGCTGAACTTAAAAAAGCCGAAGCCGCCATAGAGGAACTGTTCGATTACACACTTGAGCTTGGCGGAACAATTTCCGGCGAACACGGCGTTGGAATAACAAAAATCCCTTACATTAAAAAAGAGATCGGTTCTGTTGAACTTGCCCTTATGAAAAAAATAAAAAACCTTTTTGACCCGAAAGGGATATTAAATCCGGGAAAGATATTTCCCTACGGCCCGGCAGCATAACCTGCTGTTGCTTTTCCGGGTTGTTTTGACTTGCAAGTAATTGAAAGAGGCCTTGTCCTAAAATGTGGGACAGGGGTAACAACCACGCCCGCAAAAGTTCCGAACGGAAACCTTTTCAGCAGGCTGGATCGTTCAATCTTATGTACACTCTCTCCCGATCCCATTGGCAACTGGCATACGGTTCTCCAGGATATGGGGACGTCTCCTAAAATGCTTTTGAGAATATGTTTAAGTTCCCATATGCTGAAAAACCGCGCATGTTTATATATGGAATCCTTAAACATGCATTTAATCTGCAAATACATCCCCCAAGCCGCATAACGGTTCAAAATTCCAAAAAATATCCTGTCCTTTGTAACCCGGCATGCTTCTTCGATCGCCTTTTTTGGATTTTCGACAAATTCAAGGGTTATAAACATGCATGTATAATCAAAAAAATTGTCATCAAAGGGAAGATCTTCTGCAAACCCCCTGTGAAAATCCACACGATTTCCGAGTTTTTCAGAAGCAATATCAAGCATATACGGCGATGGATCAAGCCCGGTCAACTGTATGTCCATGTCCAAAAAAGGAAAAAGGCTAGACCCTGCTCCGCAACCTATGTCAAGCAACGTGCTTTTCGGCATAGGTTTTAACATTTCAAGCATAAGCCTGTTTTCGAGTTCTACGACGAATCTGTTACTAATATTATTATACCACTGTTCATACGCCTTGGTATCATTGAAATCAAATACATAACCCATAACTTATAATTACAAAAAAAAAGCTGCTTTATCAAGGGGAAAACATAAAGGCGGTTATTCGTTAACCTGTTTTTCTTCTTAACCGTTTTAACCGTTAAACACACGATAACGATTAAAGTATCCATATTAAAATGCAGATAAGACAAACATTATGATGATGATGTCAAGCAGTATATCGTTAATATCCCCATTAATTTATATTGACTTAACACTTATGTATCGATACTTACGATATACACTCACACCGGCAAGGGGACTCATCAAAAAAGAGGACTCATCAAAAAAAACAAGATTTGACTACAAAAAATCTTATGGCCTCTTTAATAAAAAAAATTGCCAAACTCAATCCCGTAACCATTTCCATCTTTGCCATATTCATCGGAATCTTTGCATATCTAAAAGGAATTCCATTCCTTGATCTCATGGAGCTAAAGACAATAGATTTAAGATTTATATCCAGGGAAAAAGTTGCCGCCGGCTCCGATATAGTGCTTGCCGTAATAGATGAAAAGAGCCTTGACAAGGAAGGAAAATGGATCTGGCCCAGATCAAAACTCGCCGATCTTGTGACAAAACTCTCAGACTCAGGTGCAAAGGTCATAACATTCGACATAGGATTTATCGAACCTGATGACAAACAGATCATTCAAACCATAGAAGATATCCAGGCGGCCATAAAAAATATCAGCCCTCAGGATGAAAAATATCTGGAAAAATTAAAGGCAAATGCAGACAATGACAAACTTTTAGCAGATGCCATAAGCTGTTCAAATGCAAAAATCGTCCTCGGATATTTTTTCCAAATGGATTCCGAAAAGACTGGCCATATTGACAGGAAAAAAAGATCTGCTCATCAAAAAAACATTGGAGGTTCTCAATACAAGGTAACACGTTATTCATCCGGCAACGCACAGAACATCCCGCTTGTTGAGGCCAAAACTCCCAAATCAAACATCGCATTACTTTCAAACGCCGCAGATTATTGCGGGTTTTTCAACATGTTCCCGGACAAAGACGGCGTCGTGAGATGGATACCCGCGGTTATAAGATTCGATGAAATGCTTTACGCGCCTTTGTCAGTAGTAACGGCAGGCGCATTCCTCGGCAGTCCCCTTTCCATTCAAATCGCCGATTATGGTGTTGAAAAA
Organism: Deltaproteobacteria bacterium; assembly: GCA_030596405.1. Lineage (GTDB taxonomy): Bacteria > Desulfobacterota > Desulfobacteria > Desulfobacterales > JAUVKB01 > JAUVKB01. Next base: position 1,755 of record JAUVKB010000015.1, on the reverse strand, counting down.
ATTCAAATCAATGGATTGTCCATACCTTCGGACGAACTTGGGCGGGTTATTATAAATTACAGGGGAGACGCTAAAACATTGCCTCATATTTCTATTACGGATATTTTAAATAAAACTGTTCCGGATTCTGTTTTTAAAGAAAAAATCGTCATCGTAGGAGCAACCGCCGTCGGTATTTACGATATGCGCGTCACCCCTTTTTCAAATGTTTTTCCAGGTCTTGAAATTCATGCGAATATTATAGACAGCATTTTATCCGAGGATTTTCTATACAAACCTAACTGGGCGGCTTTTTTTGATATTGCCGCCATAATCATTACAGGTCTTTTCCTTGGCGTTATACTTCCCCGGACAGGGGTTATATTTGGGGCGGCATCGGTTTTTGTCATATTTTCCGGTTATATTTTGCTGTGCTGGCGCCTCTTTTCTGAAAATGGACTGGTTCTAAATCTTGTTTACCCTCTTGCCGTGGTCATTATAGTTTACGTGGGCATAACAGCCTATAAATATCTTGTGGAAACAAGACAGAAAAAATTTATTAAAAATGCTTTTTCAACCTATCTTGCTCCTACTGTCGTCAAACAATTAATAGAATCTCCCGAAAACCTGGAACTGGGCGGAGAGGAGCGTGAAATAACAGCATTCTTTTCCGATGTCCAGGGATTTACCAGTATTTCCGAATCGCTTGCGCCGGCTGAACTGGTTGAACTGTTAAATGAATTTTTAACCGAAATGACAGATATCATCTTAAACTGCAAAGGGACTGTTGACAAGTTTGAAGGTGACGCAATCATAGCATTTTTCGGCGCTCCCAACACACTTGAAAATCACGCTAAAACAGCCTGCCTGGCCAGTATGAAAATGCAAAAAAGGCTGTCTGAACTTCGCAATATCTGGAGAACAAAAAACAAGCCTGAGCTTATGATGCGTATAGGCCTTTGTTCCGGCCCCGCAGTTGTCGGCAATATGGGTTCAAAAAACCGGATGGATTATACCATGATGGGAGATACCGTAAATATCGCCGCAAGGCTTGAAGGAGTCAACAAGGTCTATGGAACTTACACACTTATTGGTGAAACAACATGCAATGCCGCGGGAAACGGCATCGTGACAAGACAGATAGATACTATTAATGTTGTCGGAAAAAAAGAACCGTTAAATATTTATCAGCCGCTCGGGTACCCCGAAGAAATCGAAAACAGCACGATAGATACGATAAGTTTATACAGCAAAGGGCTTTATGCGTACAGGGCCCAAGACTGGGACAAAGCGATCAAACTTTTTAAGTCCGCGCTGAACATAAGGCCTGATGACGGCCCGAGCAAAACAATGCTTGGAAGGTGCGGTGAATTTATATTAAATCCGCCGGGCAAAGACTGGAATGGTTCATTTACAATGAAAACCAAATAATTATGAGGACGTTTAAATGTTTGAATTTTATTTATAGACGGCTTCCTTCAACCATGTTTCTACCCTTCTGTTTTGAGTTGTAAAGGTGTTTATCCATATGAAAGATCAAGGTCTCAATAGAAATTTTTCCTTCCGGTGTCCCGGAGTCAAAACCGGTAACGCCGAAACTGGCTGTAATGCGAATTTCATTGCCGTTTACTTTAACCACATGTTTGGAAACGGCGCTGCGAAGCCTTTCCGCGGCTAGGCAGGCGCCTTTGATATCCGTCTCCGGAAGTATAATTAAAAACTCTTCCCCCCCGTATCTGACCACCCAGTCGACATCGCGTCTGAGCGATTTCTTGA
>JAUVKB010000050.1 GCA_030596405.1 Deltaproteobacteria bacterium | reverse complement strand
TTTGCCAGTATCTTTTGCCATATTTTGTCAAAACCTTTTCTCGCATTTTGTTCAAAAAGCTTGTCAACCGGCTGAACCGAATCGGTTTCAAATTTAGGAAAGTGGTATGATTTAAAATCGAATTCAATGTTGCAACGTTTTGCAATCTCTACGGTATTTTCGATGGCGCCGGGATAATCTTTGAAAGAATCATACATCTCTTGTCTTGATTTAAGATAGAGCTGGTCGGTCCGAAATTTTAAACGATCCGCATCATTAACGGTCTTTGCCGTCTGGATACAGAGCAGCACGTCATGAGCCCGCACGTCTTCTTTATCAAGATAATGGCAATCGTTGCTGGCGACTAAGGGGATTGAAAGCCTTTTGCTCATATCAAGAAGCGCAAGATTTACCTTTTCCTGGATATCTATACCGTTGTTCTGGACTTCAAGAAAAAAATTTTCTTCGCCGAAAATATCACAATAACAGCGCGCTGCCTCGTCTGCTTTGTCTATTTTGTCTTCAAGGATTAATTTCGGTATTTCACCTTGAAGACACGCCGAAAATGCAATAAGCCCGTCTTTGTGCTCTCTTAGAACATTCTTGTCGATGCGGGGTTTATAGTAAAATCCTTCAAACTGGGCAATTGTAGCCAGCTTGCACAGGTTGCGATACCCCTGCTGGTTTTCAGCAAGAAGAACCAGATGGGAAAGCCCTTTACTGTCGAGTTGAGTTTTGTCGGCAAGGCTTCGCGGCGCAACATAACACTCACACCCGATGATCGGTTTTATACCGTTTTTGTTTGCCTTCTCGTAAAACTCAATAGAACCGAACATTGTGCCGTGATCTGTCATGGCCACAGCGCCCATTCCAAAATCGCCAACCCGTTTAAAGAGGGCATCGAGCCTTATGGCTCCATCCAGCAGGCTGTACTGGGTGTGAACGTGAAGGTGAACAAAAGAAGGGGCTTTATCTTTCATTTTAAAATTCATTGCCTATCACTTATTTGATCCCTGTTCCTAATCAAGACGATAATTGGGGGCTTCCTTGGTAATAATAACGTCATGAACATGGCTTTCACGCATGCCTGCAGCGCTTATTTTCACAAATCTGGCTTTTTGCCTCAATTCTTCTATGGTATTGCAACCCACGTATCCCATTCCAGCCTTTAATCCTCCCATAAGCTGAAAAACATTTGCGGTAATGGATCCCCTGTACGGGACACGTCCGACAATACCTTCGGGAACCAGCTTATCATCTTCAGCATCTTCAGTCTGATAGTATCTGTCCTTGCTTCCCTTTTTCATGGCCTCAATAGAACCCATGCCCCTGTAAACCTTATAACTGCGGCCCTGAAAAAAGATAGTTTCACCCGGGCTCTCTTCAGTTCCTGCAAACAGACCTCCTATCATCACCACATGAGCGCCCGCGCCGATCGCTTTTGCAATGTCGCCTGAAAACTTGATCCCCCCGTCAGCGCAAATCGGAACACCTGTTTGATCGGAGATAGACCGGCAGTTCATTATCGCCGTTATCTGAGGCACGCCTGCGCCGGCCACAATACGGGTCGTACAAATGGAGCCGGGCCCGATTCCGATCTTTACACCGTCAACACCGCTGTTGATCAGCGCCCTGGCGCCCTCGGTCGTGCCGACATTGCCGGCAATCAGTTCAATATCCTTGAAAGTGCTTTTTAATTTTTCTACAGCATCAACCACGTTTTTTGAATGGCCGTGAGAAGTGTCTATCAAAATAACATCGACGCTCGCTTTTAACAGATTATCGGCGCGTTCCAGCATGTCAGGCCCTACGCCTACGGCGGCTCCGACCCTGAGCCTGCCCATATTATCCTTGCAGGCATTGGGATATTTTATTATCTTTTCAATATCTTTGATGGTTATCAAACCGGTCAGCCGTCCTGTTTCATCTACAACAAGAAGTTTTTCGATTCTGTGCTTATGTAAAAGCTTTTTCGATTCTTCCAGTGAGATCCCTTCTGAAACGGTTACAAGATTCTCCTTTGTCATGACTTCAGAGACCTTCTTGTCAAGATCGGTTTCAAACCTCAAATCCCTGTTTGTCACGATGCCTGCCAGACGTTCTTCTTCAATAACAGGAACCCCGGAAATTCGGTACTGCTCCATCAGTTCCAATACCTCGCAGATCATCTGATCAGGATGTATCGTCACCGGATCAACGATCATACCACTTTCAGATTTTTTAACCTTGTCGACCTCTTTTACCTGGCTTTTAATACTCATATTTCGATGGATAAAACCGATCCCGCCAGCCCGCGCCATGCTGATCGACGTAAGCGCCTCTGTTACAGTATCCATTGCAGCGCTTACAATCGGGATATTAAGCGTAATATTTTTTGTCAACCTGGTAGAGGTGTTTACATCTTTCGGCAATACATCGGAATAACTCGGAATCAATAAAACATCATCAAAAGAATATGCCTCTTCAGGTGGTATTGTTGTCATACCAAATCCTCCGGAAAAAAGTTTGTATTTATTTAAATTAAAAGTTACATATATATAATATTTGTGAATTTAAAACGCAAACTTATAACAAAATATTTGATACACAATGCCATGATTATTAAAATAAATCCTGAAAATCCGCAAGACAGGCTTATGAAAAATATCGCCGAAATGCTTAAAAGAGGAGAGGTAATAGCCTATCCCACCGACACTTATTACGGGATAGGATGTGACATCATGAACAAAAGGGCTATTGAAAAAATATACCAATTAAAACAGGTAAATCAGCGCGACAAAAGCAAACCTTTTAGCTTTATATGTTCAGGGCTTAAAAATATCAGCAGGTATGCCAAGGTCTCAAATTATGCATATAAAACCATGAAACGACTCCTGCCCGGCCCTTATACGTTCATTCTGGAAGGTTCAAAACTGGTGCCGAAAATTATGCTTACCAAAAGGAAAACAGCGGGAATACGCGTGCCGGACAATCTCATCTGTCTTGCGCTTGTGAAAATGTTAGGCAACCCGATTATCACCACAAGCGCCACAATGCCGGATGGAACAGTCTTACATGACCCGTCACTTATCAACGATCTGTTCCATTCCAGAATCAGAGCCGTCGTCGATGGAGGCCCTGTTCCGGGGCAACCTTCAAGTGTCATCTCCCTGATAGACGACATGCCTGAAATTATACGCAAAGGTTTGGGAGATGTGACCGGTTTTGAGTAAAACCGACAAAAAAAACGCTCACAAAACAGGAGCGTTTAATTTTATAAGCACTTTGTGAAAGGCGCTTTTGCTTTAAACTGCTTTAAACTATTAGGGTCTTAAACTACCCGGCCGGCTGATAAAGATACAAAGCGTCTAAACCTGGATTGACTGCATTGCGTATGATTGTCCTTAATGAAGACCCAACAAAATATTTAAGCAGTGAAAATTTCTTCTCCCGGGCATAAACAGTGGTGATACGGCCTTTTATTCCAGCCATCCGACCCGCCCACTCGACAGCATCATCAAGATTTCCAAGGCGGTCAACAAGCCCTAAATCTTTTGCCTCTTCTCCTGTAAAAATACGCCCATCAGCTAGCGATTCCACTTTGCCCTGATCAATATCTCTTCCCTCAACAATCGCCATAACAAATTGTCTGTGGATTTTATTTACAAAATTCTGGAGAATCTTTTTTTCTTCCTCTTTCATTTTTCGGACGGGTGATCCTATATCCTTGTATTCACCACTCTTTACGACAACCGGAACCAATCCTATTTTTTGAAAAAGCTCCTGAAGATTTGTAAAACCGACAATAACACCTATGCTGCCGGTTATAGTGCCGGGATTGGCTACAATGCCGTCCGCCGCTGCAGCAGCGTAGTAACCTCCGGAAGCAGCAACTGCGCCCATTGAAGCAACGACTTTCTTGATTGCCACAGTCTTTCTTATTTCTCTGAAAATTTCCTGAGACGGCCCAACGGAACCACCAGGAGAATCGATCCGAAGTACGATTGCTTTTATGGAATCATCCTCACGGAAGTATTTTATCTTTTCAATCGCGCCTTTGGAATCGGCGATAAAGCCCTTGAGCTCTATGATACCAACTTTTTCGCCGCCGGCCTTGTTAAAATCGCTGAAATCAGAGCCTTTGGATACAAATATAATCAGTAAAAACATCCCTATCGTTGCGGCAGAAACGATTGATGAAAAAACCAGAATAAAAAAAAGATATGGATGTCTCCGGGAAAACATAAACTATTTTTCGTTTAGCTTCTCTTGAAGATTCTCTCGCAAAATTTCTCCAAATGACGACGTCGCAGGGGCAATATTGTTTATGTGCTCGCTTAACATCTCCTGCTCATTATCACTCGCAAGCCGTTTTATTGATAACCCTATCCTTCGTTCACCACTGTTTATATTCATTACTTTAGTGGGAAGAACATCCCCGACATTAAATTGTCCAACAGGAGTTTTGATTTTCTCTTTGCTTATTTCAGATACATGCACAAGACCTTCTATCCCCTCTTCAAGTTCCACAAAAACTCCAAAATCGGTAATATTCGTGATTGTGCCTGTTATTTCCTTGCCGACCTCATATCGTTCCCCTACAGTGTCCCAGGGGTCCGGTTGCAACTGTTTTATTCCAAGGGAAAATCTTTCATTGTTCTTATCAATATCCAAAACAATAGCCTGTATCACATCCCCTTTTTTATACAACTCAGACGGATGCTTGACACGCTTTGTCCAGGAAATATCGGAAATATGCACAAGTCCGTCAATACCCTCGTCCATGCCGATAAAAAGTCCAAAATCGGTAATATTTTTGATTTTGCCTTCAATAGTTGTCCCCACCGGATATTTTTCACTTACCACATCCCATGGATTTGGAGAAACCTGTTTCATACCGAGTGAGATACGCCTGCTTTCAGGCTTAATATCGAGTACGATAGCCTCAACAACGTCTCCTGCCTGGACAATTTTGGAAGGGTGACGAATCTTGCGCGTCCATGACATCTCTGAAACGTGGATCAGCCCTTCGACCCCTTCTTCCAATTCGATAAAAGCGCCGTAGTCCGTCAGGCTCACAACCTTCCCGGATATACGGGAACCTACAAAATACTTTTCAGCTGCTGCTGCCCAGGGATCTTCGGTCAGCTGCTTCATGCCCAATGAAACCCTTTCTCTTTCCATATCAAGATTCAATATCTTTACCGTTATCGAGTCGCCGACTGAAAAAAGTTCTGAAGGATGCTTAACGCGCCCCCACGAAATATCCGTGATATGGAGAAGACCGTCCACACCGCCCAGGTCGACAAACACACCGTACTCGGTAATATTTTTTACAATACCTTCAACAATTTTACCTTCATAAATTTCAGATAACGTTGCAGCCCTCTGATTTTCAAGCTCCTGTTCAAGAATTGCCCGCCTGGATAAAACAATATTGCTCCGTTTCCGATTATATTTTAAGATTTTAAAGCTATATGTTTTCCCAACCAGTTCGTCGAGATTATGAATCGGACGCAGATCAGCCTGTGAACCGGGCAAAAATGCCTGAACACCGATGTCAACGGAAAAACCTCCCTTTACACGATTTAAAATAACGCCCTCAACAACTCCATCGGCATCGTAAATCTCCTTGATTTCTTCCCACACCTTGATTTTAGCAGCCTTTTCCTTGGAAAGAACGACAACCTCATCCTCGTCATCCCACCTTTCAACCATCACATCGACAGCACCACCCACCTGGGCATTTATATTTCCATCTTCATCTCTAAATTCATGAATTCGTATCTGCCCTTCCGACTTATACCCTATGTCTACAAGAACATAATCCTTATCCACTGAAATTATCTTGCCTGTAACGACCTCTCCTTCTCCGAAACGCTTGAAGCTCTCTTCATACAAATCCATCAAGCTCTCCATACTCTCCTCAAAATCCTGAGAATCGTCTTCCGGCGGTTTGTCGTCGATTGATGTGTCTTCAGCCTGCTCTTTGCTCAACTCTTCAGTCTGCTGCAAAACCATCTGATCTTCCTGGTTATCAACAGATGAATCATGCACGTCGTTCTCTTTTAATTGTCCGGTTTCATCGTTTTTATCAACATTTTCCATGAAAAAAAATTCCTCCTAAGCCTAATTTAACACTACAAGCCCGATAAAGCAGCAATATCGAGGTTTGCTATCAGACTTATTTCCAAAAAACAACGATTAATTTTAAATTAAAATCACCTTTTCAACATATAGTTTCATATGGTCAACGACAGCCTCAACGGAAAGATCGGTAGAATCAATTATAACGGCATCTTTTGCGGGCTTTAATGGAGCAAGCACCCTTGTGCTGTCGTTTTTATCCCGGTGCCTGATATCTTTCCCAACATCCTCTAAGGTCTGAACGGTTTTTGATGCAATTTCCCTATAACGCCTTAATGCCCTTGTTTTAAGTGATGCGTCTAAATAAAATTTTATGTCCGCATCCGGAAACACGACCGTGCCCATATCGCGTCCCTCAAACACAACGCGTTTTCCCTTGCCTATATTCCTCTGAAAAATCAACAGATATTTTCTGACAACCGGTTTTGCGGAAACAGCTGAAGCAAGCATTGTTATCTCAGGGGTCCTGATTTTATCGGTGATATCTGAATGGTTTGATAAAAGCCGCATGCCGTTTTCACCGGGAACCAATTTTATGTCCATGCTGCTGCACAGTTTTTCAATACCCTGATCATCGTCAGGATTTAAACCTGAAGAGATCACTTCAAAAGCAACCCCTCTGTAAAGCGCGCCGGTATCAATATATCTATACCCTAAACGTACTGCCAGAATTTTACTGACAGTGGTCTTGCCGGCGCCTGCCGGCCCGTCTATTGTAATCAGCAGATCTTTCATGACAAAACTTTTTCAAGCGCCTTTACAAAACGGACATTCTCTTCATAAAGCCCGACATTAACGCGGATATATTCCGGGTACCCGTAGGATGTCATCGATCTGACGATAACGCCCTGTTTAAGCATGCTCGTAAAAACCTCATCAGCATCCTTTTTAACGTCGATTAGAAAAAAATTTGTCTGTGTCGGGAAATACTTGATTCCCAGCCTCTCAATAGAATTATACAAAAAATCGAGCCCTTCATGAACCATACGTATTGTTTTGTTCAGGAAGTCCTTGTCGTTCAGGGCGGCAACAGCAGCGACCTGGGCCAGTAAATTTGCATTAAAAGGCTGGCGGATTCTATTCAACAGGTCTGATATTTCCGCCGGCATCACACCATAGCCGATTCTGATGCCGGCCAGGCCGTATGCCTTGGAAAAAGTGCGCAGAGTCACTACCGCCTTGTCATGATTAAGATAATCTATACCGATAGCGCAGTTATGATCTCTGACAAACTCTATATATGCCTCATCAACAACGATAACGATCTCAGGAGGAACGGCTTTTAGAAAATTTTCAAATTCACTTTCTGTGACAATGGTTCCGGTCGGATTATTGGGGTTGTTCACAAAAATCATGCGCGTTTTAAGCGTAATCCTGTCTAATACAGCGTTTAAATCGATCGACAATGACTTTAAAGAAACAAATACGGGGACCGCCCCTGCGCTGCGGACCATAATTTCATACATTAAAAATGACGGGCGCGGCAATATCACCTCATCCCCGGGCTGTAGAAACGCCCGGGTGAGCATTCCGATAAGCTCGTCGGAACCGTTTCCTAAAACTATATTTTCCGGAGCAGTTTGCAGGCTTTCGGAAATCTTTTCAATAAGCTCATGACCACTTGCATCCGGATAACGGTTAAGTTTTCCAACGGCCTTTTTTATCGCCTCAACAGCCAGCGGAGACGGGCCTATCGGATTTTCATTAGAAGCAAGTTTTATGGAATCGCTAATTCCGTATTCCCGCTCAACCTCTTCTAAAGGCTTGCCCGGAGAATACGGTTTTATAGATAGGATATAGTCTGGTATTGATAAACGCATGATGATTAATTTTCAGCCGCCTTTTTGCCCTCATCCATTGCCTTCATATTAATGGGAATAAGCTTTTCCTTTTTAGCAAACTCCTCTTTGACAGACTCGCGCAGCAAGTCAAAATCTATAATTTTACTCCGGGCGACAAAAGCGGAAAGCGCCACAATATTAGCCGCTCTTGCGCTGCCGGCATTTTGGGCTATGTCTACAACCGGGATCATCAGTTCGTCAACATCATCACGGCCCGAGCCTATCGAAATAATCGAGCTGTTAATCAATATAATGCCGCCTGGTTTCACCATCGGCGCATACTTTTCCAGCGAAGGACGGTTCATGGCGACCAGATTATGCGGATTTCTTGTAACCGGTGAACCGATTAGTTTGTCACTTACTATAACCATGCAGTAGGCGGTCCCGCCCCGCATCTCAGGACCGTAGGAAGGTGTCCATACAACCTCTAAACCTTTCTCCATGGCAGCATGGGCAAGAATTTTCCCACACGATAAGACCCCCTGACCGCCAAACCCTGCAAATATCACTTCATTTTGCATAAATTGTCTCCTTTAACTATTCGGGAATTTTGTACTCGCCCAATTTATAATAAGGAAGGAGGTTATCCTCTGCCCATTTTAGCGACTCCAACGGGGTAAGTCCCCAGTTGACGGGACAGGTGCTTACAATCTCTACAAAGCTGAAACATTTGTTTTCCACCTGATATGTAAATGCCTTTTTTATGGCTTTTTTTGCTTTAACAACATATTTTGGCTTTAATACCGTCTCCCTTGCAATATACGCCGGCGTTTCAAGAGCAGAAAGGAGTTCGGCCATCTTAAGCGGCATTCCAGTGTTTTTTACATCTCGGCCATAAGGAGAGGTCGAAGTGTGCTGGTTCGGCATTGTTGTCGGCGCCATTTGTCCGCCGGTCATTCCATAGACGGTATTATTAACAAAAATTGTGGTGAACTTTTCGCCACGGTTTGCAGAGTGGATAATCTCACCGATTCCTATGCTTGCCAGATCTCCATCACCCTGATATGTAAAAACTATAAGATCGGGCCTGACCCTTTTTATACCGGTAGCCATGGCCGGTGATCGACCATGGGCAGATTCCTGGAAATCAAAAGTAAAATAGTTATGTGCCAAAACCGCGCACCCTACCGGCGCAATTCCGACCGTACGCCCCCTGACACCTAACTCATCGATTACTTCAGCCACTAATCGATGAATAATTCCGTGTGTACATCCGGGACAGTAATGCGTGTGTTTATCAGAAAGGGCTTCGGGTTTTTTAAATGTCTTTCCCATATATATCCGTTCCTTTATTCAGATCTCGTTAAACGACATATTGATCATACGGAGCAATGATTCAAATCGTAAAAATTATAAAGATTTAATTACATCGATTATCTCTTCAGGAGTCGGTATATCGCCTCCGCATCTTCCATACCACCGGACAGGACGTTTCCCCTGCACACACAGCTGTACATCTTCCACCATTTGTCCCATACTCATTTCAACGCTCAAGACATTTTTACAGGTATCCTTTTCGGCTGCCTGCCTAATGGCCTTTCCAGGAAACGGAAAGAGCGTCCGGGGTCGAATCATGCCGACCTCAATCCCCTCCTCTTTTAAATTGTCCACGACGGTTCTGCAGACCCTGCTCATGGTTCCGTAACTAACGATAAGTGTTTTATAATCGGAATCCGTATTGTATGACTCATACCTGACTTCTTCCCGCCTTATCCGGTCAAACTTTGCTTTTAAAAAAATATTCAGATCTTCTAAAGGTTTTGATTCCAAAAATAGCGTCTTGATTATGTTGTTCTTATCACTTTTGCGCGTGTCCATGCCGCTTGTAGCCCATTTGTCATTGTTAAGCGGCTCCGTCTTCAGGTGGTCGGGAAATTCAACAGGTTCCATCATCTGCCCTATCATACCGTCACCGAGAATCATTACAGGATTACGATATTTTTCAGCCAAAGGAAAAGCCGTCATCACCATCTCAACGGCTTCCTGAATGCTTGCCGGAGCCAGCACGATCAACCTGTAATCGCCGTGCCCCCCGCCTTTTGTCGCCTGAAAATAATCCGCCTGCGCCGGCAGTATCCCTCCGAGTCCCGGACCGCCCCGCATAATGTTTACGATAACGGCAGGGCACTGAGCGGCTGCCATATAACTTATACCTTCGGACATCAAGCTGATACCCGGGCTTGACGAGGTTGTAAATGCCCTGGACCCGCATGCTGTCGCGCCAAAAATCATATATGAAACCGCAACCTCGCTTTCTCCCTGTAAAAACATCCCGCCGACTTCCGGCATTCTGCGGGAAAGGTATTCAGCAATTTCAGATTGAGGTGTAATAGGATAAGCAAAATAGTTGAGGCATCCGGCCCGTATCGCTGCCTCGCCGATAGCCTCGTTTCCTTTCATTAACACTTTGCCCATATTTTTCCTCCATTTATTATTAACCCTGCTTAAGCTTCAATAATTTCAGTAATTATTATAGCAACGTCAGGACACATTATGCAACATGTTGTACAAAAAATACAGTTTTCAGGATGTGCCTGGTATACAGGGAAATAACCTTTTGCATTGATCTCATCAGAAAGTTCCAAAACATTTTTTGGACATACTTCCACACACAAACCACATCCCTTACATCTTTCACTATCGATAATATATTTATATGCCATCTCAACTCCTCTAAAATGGGTAAAAACAGACCATACCGTGATTTCAGGTCAAATCTTTCCAGGCTTTTTCCACGGTGGAACAAGCTGCCTTGCAATCGTCAAAACAGGACAGGAAAAACGTTTAATATCTATTTTGGGCATCAAATTTTTTGCAACCGTGACAAATTCAAGCGGCAGCCCGCTCTTTTCAGACAAAATCCGGACAAAATCATAGCCTTTATATATATTTTCCACGGTGGTTTCATCAATCATGTTCGCGTTTCCGACAATGCCGTTAATAACCATCTTCGAGGCCTTTTCGATCTCATTACGAATTTTCAAGCATCCTTTGACCGTATCTGTAAAGGGACGGAAAGGATTTACTACCTGAAGCATTTTAACAGGTTTGTCTTTTAATGAATCTGCAAGAGACGCAAGCACTGTGGCACCAACATCATCCCCTCCGGCGTCGATTAATGCAAGTTGACCCGGCCGGCGGATCATGCCGGATATAGCCGGGCTTAAGACAGGGAGATCCGCCTGTAAATATTTTTCAGGGGGCAAAACCAGATCGATACCTAGCTTGGAAAAAAGCCCCCTTGCCTCCCGTGTACGAAAATAAGGATTCACCAAATCAAGATCCGCAATACGAACATCTATACCTGAGCGATTACGGTTCACTGCCAGATTAATGGAAACTTCCGTCTTTCCACTGCCATAGTTTCCAACAATGACAACTATTCCCTTAAAATCGATTCCCATTTTCTCGCAGCCAAAAAATATCAATAATATTTAAAAATTGAATTGAAAAAACAAAACTTGGATACTTAACAAATATCTGTTCTTTGTCAAGTATATTCAAGACGGGAACGAATGAACTATCCCTCCGCAAGCAAACGGGGCGCAAGCATAAGGGGTAAAAGACCTCCTTGTCAGCGTTAACCTCCGCCCCAAAATGCACTTTATTCTTGCAACTATCTTTGGTATGACATAATCTCATATTGGAGGTGAAATTATGGCTACATCAAAAATTGCAATCACACTGGAACAGTAATTGTCCTTGCCATTACCAGCAAACCCCAAAGAGCTGGGTTTCCCCTTACTCTTGAACCACGATGCGAAAAAAAATAACTATTATATCCATCATCCTTTTGACAATATTTTGTGGTGTTGCTTTGTCACACCCACATGTCTTTATTGCTCAAAGGATAAAAATAGTTTTTGATTATCAAGGGCTTGCAGGCTTCAACATTTACTGGACATTTGATGACAT
>JAUVKB010000226.1 GCA_030596405.1 Deltaproteobacteria bacterium | reverse complement strand
TCAATGTAGTCACGGCTGATATGGGTCTGGTCCATGTCAAAGACGGCAACCGGCATATTTCTCAATTCAAAACAAAGGGAATAGCCGAACAAAAAAAGCATGAAAAGCGGCATAAACAGGGAGATAATCAGGCTTAAAGGATCTCTTAAAATATGAATCATCTCCCATTTCATTATTATCCATGTGCGATATATATTCATGAGTTATAATAGCCCTTATTTACTCCTACGTTGAGCGATCAGCTGTTAGCAATTAGCTGTTAGCTCTTATTATTTCGGGTGGTTACCAGCGATTCAATTTTTACCCATTGGGTGACATGTTGACTTCTATCAATATATTGAAATTATTATACTAACTGCTAAAAGCTAATGGCTAATCGCTCAATTCAGGTTACTATATGTTATTTTCCACCTGGCGTTCGCTTTCCAATACATGATAGATAAAAACGTCTTCAAGTATCGGATCAATTTTTGTGATACTCGTTATGCACAGCGATTTGTCTTCCATGATCCGGTTTTGAATTGATTCCGCGTCCATTTCACTCGATATATGTATCTTTTCTCCATAAAGGGATACCTGGTTGAGATGGTCGAGTGAAAGCAGTTTGTCAAATGATTCAAGGGTCGATGTGGAAGAGAGTTCATAAAAATCCACAGGCAACCCTTTTTTTAATGCTTCCGGATGGTCCATAGCTATAAGGTTTCCCCAGTTCATCAAACCAAGCATGTTGCAGCGGTCGGCTTCATCCATAAAGTGGGTTGTTACTACAATCGTTATCCCTTCTTCTGAAAAACGGTATATTACATCCCAGAATTCCTGCCTTGCAACCGGATCAACGCCTGATGTCGGCTCGTCAAGAAAGAGGACCGACGGCTGATGCACTACAGAGCAGCCAAGCGCCAGTTTCTGTTTCCATCCTCCCACAAGATCGCTGGTAAGATATTTTTCCATCCCCCTTAAACCTGCAAGATCAATAACCCAGTCTTTCCTTATTTTTCTATCTTTTTTGTTCAAACTATAGATACTCGCGTAAAGATCGAGGTTTTGTTCTACTGTAAGGTCGGGATATAGTGAAAAAAGCTGGGACATATATCCGATCCGCTCTTTTACCAGTCCGGCCTGGGTGGCGATGTCATATCCGGCGACAACGGCTTCGCCTTTTGTGGGCGGAAGAAGACCGCACATGATCTTTATCAGGGTGGTTTTGCCCGCTCCATTGGGGCCGAGCAACCCTAAGATAGAGCCTGTATCTATGGAAAAGCTGACATTATTCACGGCCATGAAGTCTTTAAACATTTTGGTGACATTTGATATTTCGATGGCCTTTTTGCCGATTTCGGGCAGGTTAAACGGTATCCAGTCTAACTTTTTGTTCTTGTCTGTTTCCCGCGCCAGAAGCTCCATGTAAACGTCGTCCATATTTGGGGACACTTTTTTGACATCGTAAATATCGAGTCCATTATTTTTGGTGTTTTTAGACAAAAGGGTTTTAACAAGGCTTAAATCTTCAGTGCCTGTCGGTGTAAAAATCCTCATCTGATCACCGTAAATCTGGGAGGAAAAATCGGTCTTTTCATTTATCTCCCTGCAGGTCGCATTGATATATCTGCTTTTACATGAAAATATATTCCGGTCCACCATCTTTTTTAATTTTTCAGGGGTATCGCACGCAAGTATTTCACCGTCCTGCATAAGGGCCACCCTGTTGCACCGCTCAGCTTCATCCATATAGGGTGTAGACATAATGACGGTAATGCCCTGAATGATAAATTCGTACAATATCCGCCATAGATCGCCGCGGGAGATCGGATCGACCGCAGTGGTAGGTTCATCTAAAATCAGCACTCTTGGTTTGTGGATCAGCGCACAGCTTAAACCGAGCTTTTTTTTCATGCCGCCTGACAATGCGTCTGCCCTGCGGTTTCTAAAGGGCTCCATCCGTGAAAAAGATAAAAGTCTTTCTTTGCGCTCTCCCAGTTCTTTGTCCGACATTCCCTTTAACTTGCCGATAAAATCGATGTTTTCGTCAACCGACATATCAAGATAAAGGGTGAAATCCTGAGACATGTAGCCGATTTTACTGCGTATTATATCCGGTTCTTTTTCAACATTATGACCGTCAATAAATATGAGTCCGGAACTTGGATTAATCAGCCCGCACAACATCTGGATTGTACTGGTCTTGCCCGCGCCGTCCGCGCCGATAAGGCCGAATATTTCGCCATATTTAACCTTAAGGCTGATATCTTTAACGGCCGCGTTCGTCTGGTAATTTTTATTCAGATTCTCCGCAAATACTATATAATCTTTTAGAGTTTCTACTTCCATGGCTGATCTTTATCCCATCTGACATCAATGTCTGCGGGCATTCCGGGTTTTAATATTCCTTCCGGATTATCGATCCCCACTTCTACTTTGTAAACTATTCTTGAGCGGTGCTCATCCATCTGAATATCTCTTGGGGTAAATTCGGCTTTAGGAGCTATGAATGTTATTCTGCCTTCAAAAAAACGGTCGGGAAAGGAATCGACATATATCCTTGCCTTGTCTTTATATTTGATTTTACCGATATATATCTGTTCAACATAAGTCTTGATATAGAGCTGATCCATATCTATGACAAGAAGGGTGGGGGTTCCGGGCACAACATGTTCGCCGAGTTCAACAAATTTTTCGACGATAGTCCCCTTGATGGGACTGTAAATATAGGTGTCCGCAAGTGTCGCCGCTTTTTCTCCTTTTTCGGCCTTTGCGGAATCAAGTGTCGACTTTGCAATATCAATCTCTGTTTTTGACCTGTTATGCTTTCTTTTTAATGTTTCCAGTTCGTTTTTTTTCAGCTCGATTTCCGTTATGGTTGTTTTTGCCAGGGCCAGGTTTGCCCTGCCTTTTTCCAGGTCCTTTTTGGTGCGTTCGACCTCGGCCTTGCTCACATTATATATCTCTTCGATGCTGTCCATTTTGCTCTGGGATATCTTCTTTTTTTTGATAAGCACTGAAAACCTGATATAATCTTTTTCCGCTTTTACATAATTATATTCAGCCTGTTTCAACCGTTCATTTGCCACTTTAAGGCCGGCTTCCGCCTTGTTGATCCTTGCCTCTGACTGCTTCTGAGATA
>JAUVKB010000145.1 GCA_030596405.1 Deltaproteobacteria bacterium | reverse complement strand
CCGCAATCTTCTTTAATTTATGCCGCGCAGGTTGTAGAAAAGGACAGACCTTTTGGCGAAGCGCTTGAAAAGGCGCACAATATCTGGGCGGGCGGCAAGTACGGCCGGGGGGAAATAGAAGATGAATATTTTAAGCTCTGTTTCGGGAAAACAGACCCTTTAGATTCCGATTTTGCAGACACGGCTGTCGAGGTATTTAAACCGCTTATACAAAACAGAAACAAGATTTAGTTGAACAAAATCCAGACGGGATCCAGATGGGCAATATAAAAAAACCGAAAAGCTTCGATCTTCTAAATAGTCCTCTTGAAGGGACAAGTCTGATCGAGGCGAGCGCTGGAACAGGAAAAACTTATACTATTGCCGCCCTTTTTCTCAGATTGATTTTAGAAAAAAATCTTTCAGTGGACAAGATACTTGTGGTCACCTTTACCGAAGCCGCCACATCAGAACTGAAACAGAGGATCCGGAATAAATTAATAGAGGCCTCACATGCTTTTTCAAAAAACCCTTTTTCAAAAAATAAGGCCGAAGATCTATTTATAAACGAGCTTGTTAAAAAAAATGCAAATCCCTCAATAGCCTTGATGCGGATCAAGGATGCGATCAGAAATTTTGATGAAGCCGCCATAGTAACCATACACGGTTTTTGCAAACGGATACTCTACGAGAATTCTTTTGAAAGCGGGAGTCTCTTTTATACCGAGCTTGTAACAGAGCAGGAAAACCTCAAGCGTGAAATTGTCGAAGATTTCTGGCGCAAGCATTTTTATGACATATCTCCTCTTTTTGCCGCTTACGCGGCAGATAAAAAACTCGGCCCGCTCAATTTTTTGTCTATTGTTGGAAACAGTGTGTCTTTGCCTTATCTTAAAATAATCCCCCGGGTTGCAATTGCTGATACGTCACAACAGGAAAAAGAGTATAAGGCGTCATTTAACGAGGTCTTTAAGGAGTGGGAAACCGCGCGGCCGGATGTTGAAAAAATTTTGGACGACGATAAAGGCTTAAACAGAGTCAAATATAAAAAGGCGAACATCTCCGGCTGGATCAATAATATGGACAAATATCTCTTGCAGGGAGACAACAATCCTTTACTGTTTGACGGATTTATTAAATTCACATCCGGTGAGCTTGATAGATCCGTTAAAAAAGACCATGCAGCGCCGCTGCATAGATTTTTTGATATCTGTGAAAAACATGAAAACAATCATATTGCTCTTGAAAATGTTTTTAAAAAACGTCTTACAGGGTTAAAAGCCGCACTCTTTATTTATGTAAAAGAGGAACTTGAAAAGAGAAAACAGACAAAGAACATATGCTTTTTTGACGATCTTTTGCTCAAACTTTATAATGCGCTAAAGGCAAAAGACGGAGAAAAATTATCGGAAAACATAAGAAACAGGTTCAAGGCGGCTATGATCGATGAATTCCAGGATACCGATCCGGTTCAATATGCCATATTTAAAGATATTTTCGATGTCAAAGGCAATGCTTTGTTTTTGATCGGGGATCCAAAGCAGGCTATTTACGGATTCCGCGGAGCGGATATTTTTGCTTATATAAAGGCGGCAGAGAGTGTAAAATTTAGATATACCCTTGAAGAAAACTGGCGTTCAGAACCCGATCTGATTAAGGCTGTAAACACCATCTTTGAAAATTCCGACAAACCGTTTGTCTACGATGAAATTTTATTTCAGCCGGCAAAGGCTCCTGTTAACAAGGGTGAGCAAAAAAAAATTCAAACAGGTAAAGATTCCGATCATCCGTTTCATTTGTGGTTTGTTGATGCTTTTAATACGATAAAACCTTTAAAACCGGTTTCTAAAGAATTGGCCCGTGAGTCGATTTGCAAAGCCGTTGCATCTGAAATATCGCGTCTTTTGGTTCCCGGCAAAAAAGAGAAGCTTACATATAAAGACGCTTTTTTGCGCCCCGGAGATATTGCTGTCCTGGTGAGACAAAACGCCGAGGCGCTTATGATGCAGGAAGCTCTTTTTGCTTATAATATCCCAAATGTTTTATACAACACCGGAGATATTTTTGATTCCCATGAAGCCGTTGAAATAAAGCGGGTACTTTCCGGAGTCGCTTATCCGAATAGCGAAAAATTTTTTAAGGCCGCCCTTGCAACCGACATGATCGGTGTAACCGGAGAAGAGATTAATGATCTGGCGGAAGATGGAGAAAAATGGGAACAGTGGGTGGTAAAATTCATAGATTACCGTAAACAATGGGATGAACACGGTTTTATACGGATGTTTAAGCGCCTTATGAAAAATGAGGATATTCTGCCCCGTCTGATGGCCTTGCCGGACGGAGAACGCCGCAATACAAATATTCTACACCTTATTGAAGTACTGCATCAGGCTTCCATCAAACACAAACAAGACGTTGCAGGTCTTTTAAAATGGTTTTCAGAACAGATCGTTTCAAACAAAAAGGAGACCGAAGAACACCTGCTGAGGATGGAAAGTGATGAAGACGCTGTAAAGCTTGTTACTATCCACAAAAGCAAGGGCATGGAATATCCGGTTGTGTTTTGCCCCTTTACCTGGGACGGCTCAAAAATCGGCAACGTGAACAGGCCTTTTATGTTTCATGATGAATCAGACAATGAGAGGTTAACTGTCGATCTTGGCTCTGAGGAGATCGATAAAAATCGAGACTATGCTGAAAAAGAGCTGCTGGCGGAAAATTTAAGGCTTTTATACGTGGCTTTAACCAGGGCGAAACACCGTTGTTATTTTGTCTGGGGCCGTTTCAACAAAGCAGAGAGTTCGGCGCCGGCCTATATTTTCCACGAGCCCGGGTTAAAAAAATCAGGTTCCGGGAAAGATAAAGAAATTAACGGTAAAACCGGTTTGGATTTCAAGTTGTTTAGCGATACAGATATGTTGTCGGATCTAAATAAGTTTAAAGAGCGGGCACAAGGTGTCATAAATCTTTGTCAAATGCCTGATAAGCCCGGAAAGAGATATTTTCCTCCTTTGGGAAAGAAAGCAAAACTTTCCTGCAAAGAATTCTCAAAAAAAATAGATAACAGTTTTTCCATTTCAAGCTTTTCGTATCTGATATCATCAAAACAGCACGGTATTGAGCAGATTGAACCGGCAAAGCAGGACAACCTTTCAGGAATTTTTGCATTTCCAAAGGGCCCAAAACCAGGGACGTGTTTGCATGACATATTTGAGCATCTTGATTTTACGGGAAAACAGACTCCGGTAATAAAAAAACTTGTTGATGATAAACTCAAGGAATACGGTTTTGAACCTTTTTGGCAAAAAAGCGTATGCGATATGATACAGAACGTTCTTGATGTTCCTCTATATCCTGACCATAAAGATTTTACGTTATCACGCATAGCCGACAGGGACAGGCTCAACGAGCTTAAGTTCTATTTTCCTTTAAAACCGTTTACGCCGGAAAAACTTGGAAGAGTATTGTCAAAGCATATGGACGCCGGTTTTCCTGAACGTATCGGGAGATTGACTTTTTCTCCTTCCAGAGGATTCATGAAGGGGTTTATCGACATGATTTTTCGATTCAACGGGCGTTTTTTCCTGGTGGACTGGAAGTCAAATTTTTTAGGCGGCAGCGTTAAAGATTATAACCGGCGCGCGCTTGCCCATGCAATGGAATCAAATTATTATATCCTTCAATACCATATATATTCTCTTGCTTTGCACCGATACCTTTGTTTGCGCGTGCCCGGTTACAGGTATGAAAAGGATTTCGGAGGAATACTTTATATTTTTTTGCGGGGAATCGATCCCGGCATGGGGCCTGAGTTTGGGATATACAGAGCCAGACCGTCTGAAAAACTGATAAAAGAATTATCAAAAGAACTGATAGAGCCGCGGCATATTCAAACCGGCTCTTAAACCCGGACTTGGACGCAAGACTCAAACATTTAAAAGATTATGAAAAAAGAAGACATAGATCGTCTTTTTGCGGACAAAATATTTGCGAGCATAGACATCTATTTTGCCAGGCTTATGGGAAGCCTTGCAGATGGAAGTGTTCCTGAACTTATGCTTGCATCGGCTCTGGTAAGCAGCCGGACAAGACAGGGAGATATCTGCCTTGACCTTTCCGGCGTTCAGGGAAGAGCACTGCATGAAATACAAAAAATAACTGAAAAGCCATATGAATCGGGTGAACCGAATGAAAACCAGACTCTTGTATGTCCTGAGCTTGATCTGTGGCGCAGCAAACTTGAAGAAAGTTTTGTGGTAGGGAAACCTGGTGAATTCAAACCCTTGATATTAGATGACAAATCAAGACTCTACCTTTACCGTTACTGGGAATACCAGGAAAAACTGGCCGTTTTTATAAAGAAACGGGTTTGTCGGGAAGACGAAAATATCGATTTAACCCAGATGAAACATAATATAAGGCAGGGTATGAAACGGTTTTTTTTTAAAAATAGAGCAAGTAAAAATACAAACTGGCAGGCGGTTGCGGCATTTGCGGCTTTAACAAAAAAATTTTGTGTAATTTCAGGCGGACCCGGAACAGGCAAAACAACAACCATAGCAAAAATATTGGCATTGCTTTTAGAGCTTAAAAGTCCTGAAAGACTTAAAATAGCCCTTGCAGCGCCCACCGGCAAGGCCGCAGCCAGATTAAAACAATCGGTCAAATTTTCAAAAGATAATTCTGATTTTTCTGAAACCATTAAAGGAGCAATTCCAGAGGAGGTTTCAACCGTTCACAGGCTGCTTGGGAGCATAAAGGGTTCCCCGTATTTTCGTTATAATGCCGAAAACAATTTACCTGCTGATATCGTGGTGGTTGACGAAGCTTCCATGGTGGATCTTGCGCTGATGTCCAAACTTGTCCAGTCTCTTGCCGGACATACGAGCCTTATACTTCTTGGAGACAAAGACCAGTTATCCTCGGTAGAAGCCGGCGCTGTGCTGGGAGATATTTGTGATGCGGAAAAAATCAGCCGGTTTTCCGGAAAATTCTGCAAAGAATTTGAGGCGGCCACAGGAAATGTAATAGATACAGGTCAGTTGCCGTACAGTAATGATAAACCCGGACTTTGCGATTCTGTTGTCCAGCTTCAAAAAAACTATCGCTTTGGAGACGACAGCGGAATAGGGGCTGTAAGCAGGGCGGTAAACAACAAAGACGCAACCCACGCAGCAACATTATTGAAAAACGAAAAACATAAGGACATTCAATGGAAAAGGCTGCCGGGGCATGGAGAACTTGTTCGTGCAATAAGAGATACTGTAAAAGAAAATTTTGCAGATTACTTGAAAGCCGGCAGCATATCGTCTGTTTTTGATAAATTTGCGCAATTTAAAATTCTTTGCGCAATCAGGCAGGGGCCTTTTGGCGTAGTTGCTGTGAATTTTGCGGTTGAGCAGATTCTTAAAGACGAAAACCTGATAAAACCCAACACAAAATGGTATCACGGCCATCCGGTTTTAATCACCAGAAATGATTATAACCTTCGATTGTTTAATGGAGACGTTGGAATCGTGCTTGCAGATCATAAAGCAAATAATGAACTTTGTGTTGTTTTT
>JAUVKB010000184.1 GCA_030596405.1 Deltaproteobacteria bacterium | reverse complement strand
CGCTATGCCTCCGGCCAGTGTGCCTATGGCCTCCACCTTCTGTAACTGCCGGAGTTGGGCTTCAAGCTTTTTCTGATTCGTGATATCATGTATAATGATCATGCATAATGCGGGATCATTTTTTGCGTTTTTCAATAGAGTGGCTGACACGTAGGCATTAAAAATTGTCCCGTCTTTTCTGACAATCTCCATCTCTCCTGTCCATGAGCCTTGCTCCCTTACCTGTTTCATGGCGGCCATGTAAAAATCCGTATGCCTTTTATCCCCAAAGTCTTTGAGGTACATTTCCGATATTTTTTCGTGAAGATATCCGAGCATACCGGCAATAGCATTGTTGTTAAAGATTAATTTCTCCTCCATGTCGTATATCATAACGCCGTCGATCGATTGATCAACCGCGGCATTTAATATCTTTATCTTTTTTTCGGCCTCTTTGCGAAAAGTAATCTCACGGCCAACCCCGAGCCTGGCTATTATCTTGTCATCGTCATCAAAGAGTGACGCAGCATTTATCTCTATAGTTATCTTTTCCCCGTTTTTAGCAACAAGATCAAGCTCATAAACTGGGATTTCTTTACCGGCAAGGCCTTGCTTGAACCGGTTGAGCACCTGTTTAATGTGTTCGGGAGCAATTATATCGGTAAAAGTATGTCCTATCAGATCCTGGCATTTGCATCCGATTCTTTTTTCCAGCGCAGGATTGATATAGACAAGCTTTTTGTTTTTATCCGTAATAAAGATAAAATCGGTTATGTTTTCGATAATCGTTCGATATATCTTCTCGTCCGCCCGCGATGCTTTTTCTATCCTCTTGCGCTCTGCAAGTTTTTTTTCCAGTTCCAGAATTTCATTTTCAAGTTTTTCCGTTAAATGATTGGCACAAGGATTCAAGTTTTTTCCCCTGTCTTTTTTGTCAAGTTTTATAGAAAATAATTATTTATAAATTTTACACCAATATGTTATGATTTGTCAATTTTTATCCTCTTTTACTTTCTCAGGGCAAATGCGTATAGCCCGTTTTTTTGCGGCATTTATCTTTTGAAACCGGTTTTATTATGTTATACGGATTTTTATTCAAATCCGGGGAGGTGGGAAATGAAAGGCCAAAATAGTTCGCAAATTGAGAAACTGTTAACAAAAGGGGTTAAGATTCACAATCCCGAAAGCGTTGAGATCGGCGATGAGGTTCTTACGGAAAGAATATCCGGAAACGGAGTACATATCTATCCCGGGTGCAGGATTTTTGGAAGTTCTACCATTATACTTAAAGGCTCAATAATAGGATATGAAGGCCCTGTTACCATTGAAAATTGTCAGGTAGGGCCCGATGTCGAGTTAAAAGGAGGATTTTTTAGAGAAGCTGTTTTTTTAAAAAATGCTGCGGCAGGTTCAGGCTCTCATGTAAGAGAAGGAACGATACTTGAAGAATATTCGAGTATCGCCCACACAGCAGGTTTAAAACAGACAATCCTTTTCCCTTTTGTAACACTGGGAAGCCTTATAAATTTTTGTGACTGTTTGATGTGCGGCGGAAGGAGCCGGAAAGATCATAGTGAAGTGGGAAGTTCTTATATCCATTTCAATTTTACGCCGAACCAGGACAAGGCGACTGCGTCGCTGATCGGCGACGTGCCGAACGGGGTAATGCTGAATCAAAACCCGATATTCCTGGGAGGGCAGGGAGGACTCGTAGGCCCGTGTCGTCTCGCGTTCGGCACCATTATCGCCGCGGGTTCAATATATAGAAAGGATGTGCTGAAGCCGGATCGTCTCCTTGTTGAAAAAGGTATTACAGGGGGTGACATATCGTTTAATAAAGGTATATATCAAAGCGTAAAACGTATAGTCAAAAACAACACTATTTATATCGCAAACCTTATGGCTTTAAAACAGTGGTATATACATGTCCGGTCACAGTTTGTTTCGGACGATTTTCCGGAAGCTCTGTGTGACGGCCTTAAAGAAAAGCTTGATATGGGCATTGATGAAAGGCTGAAAAGGTTAAAAGGGCTATCGCAAAAAATGCCCGAATCTATTGCGGCATATCAAAAAAACATTAATAAAGAGGCGATGTCTTCCCTCTTGCTGCAAAAAAATGAACTTTTCAACAGATGGGATGAAATGGAAGGTTCTTTCAAATTATTGCGTAAAGAAGAAAGCGACCGGCAGACAAAAGATGTTTTTCTTGAAAAAATTTTCCTGGGTATAAAAAAGAGAGGAAAAGATTATTTGTCTGTAATAAAAGGGCTTGATATTGAAGATTCAAAATCGGGCACGTTATGGCTTCAGGGGATAGTCGATCATATTACTGCGGAAATATTTAAAATTTTGCCTTCGTTTAATTATGTAAAAAAGTAAAAGGGAATTATTGATGAACAGACTATTCGGAACCGACGGCATACGGGGTATGGCCAATGAATATCCGATAACTTCTGAAATAGCGGTAAAAATTGGAAGGGCTGTTGCGTCCGTTTTTAAAAAAAACAAAAAAAAGTCCCGGATCCTTATCGGAAAGGATACTCGCATATCCGGTTATATGCTGGAGTACGCTCTGGTCTCCGGTATCTGTTCAATGGGTGTGGATGCATATCTTGCCGGGATCCTTCCGACACCCGGCATCGCTTATCTGACGTCAAAAACAGGCGCCGCAGCAGGCATAGTCATATCGGCTTCTCATAATCCTTATCACGACAACGGGATAAAAATTTTTAATAATGACGGTTACAAACTGTCGGATAAAAAAGAGATGGAAATTGAACAGGTTATACTGGATGAAAAATGTATAACCGGGTGCGGTTCCATAATAGATACCGGCATTGTTTATACAGTAAATGATGCCGAAAAAAAATACGCGGCCTTTTTAAAAGGATCAGTGCCAAAGGGATGTTTAAAAGGGATGAATATCGTTATCGATTGTTCCAACGGCGCAACTTTCAGTATAGCGCCTGAACTTTTTGCCGACCTTGGAGCAAATGTCGAATCGTTTTTTATCGATCCTGACGGGAAAAATATTAATAAAAACTGTGGGTCCCAGCATACTGATACAGTAATAAAAAAGGTCAAAGAAAAAGGAGCGGATATCGGTCTTGCCTTTGATGGAGACGGCGACAGGCTTATCGCGGTAGATGAAAAAGGGGATGTTATTACAGGAGACCAGATACTCGCTGTGTGCGCAAAAACCATGAAAGACAAAGGGTTGCTCAAAAACAATCTGGTTGTCAGCACGGTCATGAGCAATATGGGTCTTGGAATCGCCTTAAAAGAGATGGGGATTAAAAATATTATTGCCGACGTCGGAGACCGCTATGTGCTTGAAAAAATGATCGAGACCGGAGCTGTCCTGGGCGGTGAAGACTCGGGGCACATGATCTTTTTGGATCGTCATACAACAGGAGACGGTATTTTTACCGGTTTAAGACTTATTGAAGCCATGAAAAGCGAATCAAAACCGCTCTCTGATCTCAGAAGGATTATGACCGTATTCCCGCAGGTTCTTATAAATGTAAAAGTAAAATCCAAGCCTGACCTTAATGACGTTGGTATTCAAGATGCTGTAAGGTCGGTTGAAGCGGATCTTGGAGAAAAGGGGAGGGTGCTTGTCCGTTATTCCGGCACACGGCCCCTTTGCAGAATAATGGTAGAGGGGCCGACTATAGATGAAACCGGCAGATACTGCCGGCAAATCGCCGACAGTGTTCAGGAAAAGATCGGAATCGGTTAAGTTATAAGTTAGTCTCTGCCGGTCCCTAATATTCTAAGCAGCATCAGAAACAGGTTGATAAAATCTAAGTATAGTGACAAGGCGCCCAAAATCGCCCCTTTCCTGACAACCCCGGCATCAAGACCATCAGGCTGTGAAAGCGCCATTGTTTTGAGTTTTTGTGTGTCATACGCTGTTAAGCCTACAAAGACAAAAACACCGATATAGCTGATTATCATGCTCATTCCCGAGCTTCGAACAAACATGTTGACAACAGATGCGATGATAATACCGATAAGACCCATTGCCATAAATCCGCCCAGTGAGGTCAGGTCACGCTGTGTGGTCATGCCGTATATGCTGCACGCCACAAAGGTCGCGGCACAAATGAAAAATGTTGAGGTAACGGAAGAGCTTGTGTATACAAGAAATATAAACGACAGTGTTACTCCGTTTAATGCTGCGTAGAGTACAAAAAGGGCGGTCGCAGTCGAAGCTTGCAGTTTATTAACCCTGGCGCTGATGGTAAAAACTATAACGAGTTCGGCAATAATAATGCCGAAAAAAATCAACTGGTTGCCGTAGATAAGTTTTAATAATGAATCGTTGTTTGAAACATAATATGCAATAAATCCGGTTAGTCCAAGGCCGATGGCCATCCAGTTATACACACTTCGTATAAATTCATTGACTATAATCTGGGTTTGTGTCGTTTTAAGCGGTATAGACTTCATTATAATCTCCTGATTGTTGTTGGTATTGTTGTTG
>JAUVKB010000084.1 GCA_030596405.1 Deltaproteobacteria bacterium | reverse complement strand
GGTTGTATGGGCGGTGTGAGGGTGACCGTTTTCATCCAGCATTTTTTCCGCGTTTCCGTGATCTGCTGTAATCAGGGCAACGCCGTCTAATGCTTTTATTTCGGCAATTATGTTACCCACACACCTGTCAACAGTTTCACACGCCTTGATTGCAGCGTCAATAACACCTGTATGGCCAACCATGTCCATATTGGCAAAGTTTAAGACTACCAAATCATAATTATTTGATTTTAACCGTGAAATAACTTCTTTGGCAACCTGAGGAGCGCTCATTTCAGGTTTAAGATCATAAGTTGCAACATCGCGCGGAGATGGAACCATGCACCGGTCTTCTAATGGATATGTTTTTTCTTCGCCGCCGTTAAAAAAATAGGTCACATGGGCATATTTTTCCGTTTCAGCGATTCTAAGCTGGCGCAAGCCTTTTTCGCTTATCACTTCGCCTAAAATTTTATCTAAATGAACCGGCGGAAACATTACCGGCAAAGTAAATTTTTCATCGTATGAGGTCATGCAGGCAACAGCGCAAAGCCTTGGCAGAAAATCTCTTTTAAACGATTCAAATTCAGGATCCGTTAAGGCGCGTGTGATCTCCCGCGCGCGATCCGCGCGGAAATTGAAAAAAATAACGGCGTCGTCATCCTGTATGGTTCCAAGTGGTTTGTTATCATTGCCTGCAATTACAATGGGACGGACAAATTCATCTGTTTCTTCCCGCTTGTAAGCATTTTCAACAGCCTTGACAGGATCTTTTTCATACGAGCCTTTGCCGAGTGTATAAAGAGAAAAAGCTTTTTCCACCCTGTCCCACCGGTTGTCCCTGTCCATTGCGTAAAAACGCCCGCAAATGGTGGCGATAACAGCAGAATCGGTTGACTTTATATGTTCCTGCAAGGCTTTTATGTAGTCTGCCCCGCTTTTCGGAGGTGTATCGCGCCCGTCGAGTATGGCATGAACGCAGACTTTATTAATGCCCTTTTGCCTGGCTGCGTCAAGCAGCGCAAACAGATGGGTTAACTGGCTGTGTACACCGCCGTCTGAGACAAGACCGATAAGATGAAGACAAGAATCGCCGGTTTTAACTTTTGATATTACGTTGTTTAACGCGTCGTTTAAAACATTGTTTTTATAAAACTCTCCATCATGGATGGCCATATCGATCCTGAGCAGATTCTGATAAACAATCCTGCCTGCGCCGATATTGAGATGTCCCACTTCGGAATTTCCCATGATTCCTTTTGGCAGTCCCACTGACTCACCTGAACATAATAACCTGGTGTTTGGATATTCGGCCTTTAATTTATCCAAATTCGGAGTTTTGGCAAGAAATACGGCATTTCCTTTCTGGGCATGGCTCAAACCCCATCCATCTAAAATAATCAACATACATGGTCGTTTTTTGTTCATTCGACAAATGACTCCATTTCCGGCGACTCCATTTCCATATTTTCTTCCATCATTTTTTCTAAGTCTCTAAGGATTTTTGTTTTTATCCTTTTTGCATCCGCCCAAAGCCCTTCGAGATCATAAAAATCCCGTACAGGTTCATAAAAAACATGGATAATAACATGGCCGTAATCGAGCAAAGCCCATAGCCCTTCTTTTATGCCTTCCGAGCTTAACGGCTGTATTTTCTGTTTTTTAAGCTCTACCTTTATAAACTCCGCAATGGCGGTTACCTGACGGTTTGAACGCCCGCTGCAAATGATAAACACATCTGCAACAGAACTAAGATTATGAACGTCAAGCACAATAAGATTTAATGTTTTTTTTTCTAAAGCAGCTTTAACATAAAGATCAAGAGATTGATCCAAAGCCGGATCGGTCTCGTTTGTCATAAATAGAGTCCTTTGATTGTGATATAATTTTCCACGGTTTCAGGCACCAGGAATTTAATCGATTTTTTCTCTTTGACAAGTTTACGGATTTTTGTTGAAGAAATATTTACAAGGGTTTTATCAAAGATAAAAACCGTCTGTTTTTCAGGATGAACATAACCTGCCCTGGAAAATGACGCCCCGTATTTGTTAAATCGGTATTTATCGGATATCCTGGTTTTAAGATAATTTTCCAGAACGTCTTTTTTTATAGCGCTCTTACTGTATTCTCCGCCGGCTCGCGCCATAACAATAAAAGGGATAAGAGCAAAAAGATCCATATAAGATTTCCATGTATCTATCTCAAGAAAGGCATCCATCCCCATGATAAGATAGAACCTGTTATCTTCGGGCATAATCGATTTAAAATAGCGAACCGTATCAATGGTATATGAAAGGCCGGAACGTTTCAGTTCAATATCAGAGACCGTAAAACCCGGGCAATCTGAAACAGCAAGGCGGGTCATCTCAAGACGGTCCTGGGCATCGGCCAAACCCCATAAATTTTTATGCGGCGGCAGAGCCGATGGGATAAAATATATTTTATCAAGAGCAAACTCCTCTTTGACTTTTCCGGCAACCTGAAGATGTCCCATGTGAATCGGATTAAATGTTCCGCCAAAGAGCCCTATGTTTTTGTTAATAGCCAAATTGTCAGCCCAATTATCAGTTGATTATTGTCTTATCTGGCCGTCTCCAAGAACTGTAAATTTTGTCGTGGTAAGTTCCTCGACTCCCATCGGCCCGAAAGCATGGAGTTTGGAAGTACTGATGCCGATCTCAGCCCCTAACCCAAGCTGGCCCCCGTCGTTAAAACGTGTTGAAGCATTTACAAGGACAACGGATGAGTCGACTTCCCGGATAAAACGTCTTGCCCTGTTATAATCAGAGGTCACTATAACTTCTGTATGGTTGGAGCCATATTTGTCTATATGTATAACGGCCTGATCCATATCTTCAACAACCTTAACGGCAACAATAAGATCAAGGTATTCAGCGGGCCAGTCTTCTTCTTTTGCTTTGGTTGCATCCGGCAAAATGCGGCATGTTTCAGGACAGCCTCTGATTTCAACCCGGGCCTGATTAAAGATTTTTTCCATATACGGTAAAAACTCATCGGCCACGGATTTGTGGACAAGCATTGTTTCCATGGCATTACACACGCCGGGACGTTGAGCTTTGGAATTAAGACAAATTTCTTGCGCCATTTTAAAGTCTGCCCCTTTGTCCACATATACATGGCAAACGCCTTTATAATGCTTTAAAACAGGAATCTTTGAATTTTCGACCACAAAACGGATCAATCCTTCACCGCCACGGGGAATTATCAGATCTATATATTCTTCCTGGCTTAAAAGCGCATTAACGGCAAGCCTGTCTCTTATCGGCACGACCTGTACAGTCTCTTTGGCAAGACCGGTTTCTTCAAGAGCAGAAGCAATTATTCCAGCCAGAGCCTGGTTGGAATGAAGGGCTTCCGACCCTCCGCGGAGTATCACCGCATTTCCGGCTTTAAGACAAAGGCCCGCCGCATCAATGGTGACGTTCGGCCTTGATTCGTAAATTATTCCGATAACCCCTAGAGGTATCCTCATACGTGAAACCTGAAGACCGTTTGGTCTTTGCCATGTTCTGGTGATGGAACCTACAGGATCATCAAGCAGCGCAACATCTCTTAGACCGTCTGCCATCGAGTTTATTGTCGAATCGTTTACGGTAAGCCGGTCAATCATTGCATTTGAAATTCCCATTTCGCGTGCGCGGACAAGATCCTTTTTGTTCTCTTCTTGTATATATGACGCGCCTTTATCGATTTTATCCGCAATTTTCAGCAGCACATCATTCTTTTTTTCAGCAGCACATCTGGCAATTTTCATTGAAGCGGCCTTTGCCGCCTTTGCCATTTCACCTACTGTTGATTCAATGGTCATGGTTTTTTTCCTGTATATATTGAAGTGGTTATATCGTGCATTCCGATGTTATGGCCAGGTTGTCTCTATGTATAATTTCATCATAGGGCTTATGTCCCAGCCGCTTTTCAATCTCGTCTGTTTTAAGACCCATGATTTTGCGTATTTCTGCAGAGCTGTAGTTTACAAGGCCTGTCCCTAATATTTTTTTGTCATCCTTTTTAAATTCGACCGGAGCGCCAACATTAAAATCGCCCTCCACACTTATAATGCCGCTGGGCAGAAGGCTTTTTCCCCTTTCTAAAATTGCCGAAGCCGCACCATCATCAATTTTAATAACCCCTTTTGGTTTCAATGTAAAGGCGATCCAGCATTTGCGGCCGGCCAGCTTTTCTTTTTTAGGTACAAAAAACGTCCCCTCCTCCTTGCCTGAAAAAAGTTTTGTCAGGATATCGGGTTTTTCTCCTTTTGCTATAATCATCGGAATACCGGCGGTGGTAACCTTTTTAGCCGCCTTAATTTTGGTAAACATTCCTCCGGTGCCAAGAGCTCCCGGAATATCGCCGGCCAGCTTTTCAATATTTTTGTTTATTGTATGCACCACCGGAATCAATTTTGCGGCAGGGTTTATGCGTGGGTCTTTAGTGTAAAGGCCGTCGATATCCGTAAGGTTGATTAAAATATCAGCTTCCATTAGAATTGTAATCATTGCAGACAGGTTGTCGTTGTCTCCGAACTTAATCTCTTCCACCGCAACAGTGTCGTTTTCATTTATTATCGGCACTACCTGCCACGACAATAACGTATATAATGTGTTTCTTGCATTTAAATATCTCTTCCTGTTACAAAGGTCATCGCTGGTCAAAAGGATCTGCGCCACCTTTTTATTATACAGCGCAAAAGCCTTTTCATATTCTAAAATCAGGCCTGCCTGCCCGACTGCGGCAGCGGCCTGTCTTTTTGGAATTTCGTCAGGCCTTTTTAAGAGCCCCACCTTTTTTATACCCGAGGCCATTGCCCCGGAAGAAATCAAAACAACTTCAACGCCTCTGTCTATAAGATAAGATATCTGCCCGCTGATCGAGCGTATCGCGTCTGTATTTAAACCGCTCTGTTTTGTAAGAACACCGCTGCCCACCTTGACGACAACACGTTTTGCACGATCAAAGCATAAGCTTTTGTTATTGTTCATGGGGGTTATCCAAAAGCTGGACCATTTGAGACTTTAAATCGTCTATTCCTTGTCCTGTGACAGCGGAGATTAAAGTCGTTTTTTTATGTTTTAAGGCGGATTTAAATATGTCTGCCGCATTTTTAGCGCCCGGCAGATCCATCTTGTTTAAAACTACAATTTGAGGTTTTCCCGCAAGCTTTTTGTTATACATGGCAAGCTCTGCGCATATGATGTTGTAATCACAAAGAGGATCATCAGGATCAATAGAAGAAGCGTCGATAAGGTGGACAAGAATCCGGGTCCGTTCTATGTGTTTCAGAAATCTGATGCCCAGACCGGCTCCTTTATGCGCCCCTTTGATCAAGCCGGGTATATCGGCGACGACAACAGGTTCGCCCCATCCTGTATAAACTACTCCGAGCGAGGGGGAAAGGGTCGTAAAGGGATAATTTCCTGTTTTGGGATGTGCTGAAGAGATTAAGCTGATGAGTGTCGATTTGCCGGCATTGGGGATACCGATGATACCTACATCGGCAAGAAGTTTCAGATCCAGTTTTATCTTTAAAATTTGTCCGGGCTCTCCAGGCTGGGCAAATCTTGGCGCACGGTTTGTTGACGTTTTAAAACGTTTGTTGCCCTGGCCCCCTCTGCCGCCGTTTAAAATGACAAATTTTGTATCCGGTTTAGTGAAATCTTTTAAGACATTGCCGGTATCGGCGTCACTGACCACCGTTCCGCAAGGAATTTCGAGAACAAGATCGTTGCCGCCCTTCCCTGCTTTTTGTTTTCCCTGGCCGCTTGAGCCGTTTTTAGCCTTGTAAAGTCTGTTCTGCTGGAAATGATACAGGGTGCGTTTTTGCGATGCCGTCAGCAAAATAACATCACCGCCTTTTCCTCCGTCACCTCCATCCGGCCCACCTAAAGGGATGAACCTTTCGCGCCTGAAACTTACACAACCGCTTCCCCCGTTTCCGGACTGAACGGTAATAATTACTTCGTCAATAAATTTCACTCTGCATAAACACTGGCTTTTTTTCTTGTACGTCCCATCCGTTCATAGGCGACAACCCCGTCAGTCAATGCAAACAAGGTATAATCCTTGCCTAATCCAACATTATTTCCCGGATGGATTTTTGTTCCCAACTGGCGCACCAATATGGTTCCGGCCGTTACTTTTTCTCCGCTGTATCTTTTTACGCCACGCCTTTGCCCGGCGCTGTCGCGTCCGTTTCTTGAACTGCCCCCGGCTTTTTTATGAGCCATTATATAAACTCCCCCAAAAATATAAATTAGAAAAGATAAAGATTGATTTTATAAATTAATACTGTCGATTTTGACAGCAGTATACTGCTGTCTGTGCCCCTGCTTGCGGCGATATCTTTTCCGCCTTTTGTATTTAAATACAATGATTTTTCTTGCCTTGCCCTGCTCAACGATGTTTCCGCTAACCGAAACATTTTCTAAAACCGGCTGGCCGATCTTGACATTCTCACCATCTGAAAACATAAGGACTTTGTCAAAAGAAACAGCGGAGCCGACCTCTCCTGGAATCTTTTCCAGCTTTAACACTTCGCCTTCTTTGACCCTGTATTGTTTTCCACCTGAAAAAACCACAGCATACATAATATTGTCATCCTCCTTCAAACCGATACAAAACGCGATCCCATAAAGCAATTATAATCAACAATTATAACCAACAAGCATTAAGAATCGAATACTTTATT
Organism: Deltaproteobacteria bacterium; assembly: GCA_030596405.1. Classification (GTDB taxonomy): domain Bacteria; phylum Desulfobacterota; class Desulfobacteria; order Desulfobacterales; family JAUVKB01; genus JAUVKB01. The sequence goes on along the minus strand of JAUVKB010000084.1, from coordinate 2,330 downwards.
TAATATCAGTATGATATAAAACTAAATTATTTATATAATAATACCAAATAAAAACTCTTATATTTATTCTATCCAGCATTTTTGTCAAGAAATATTTATGCTTTCCTGTTAATCGAACATTTTGCAGGGAACTTTTACAAAATTGTAAAAATAATAGAAATAAAAAAGGATCAAATAAAAGTTAATATAAATTTTGCCGACCTAAATTACCATTCATAGGCAATATTCATATAAAAATTCCGTCCAATTTCCGGCACCTTAATACCGGTTCTAAACGGGTCTCTCTGGTATGAAAGGTGCTCAACGTACTGTTTGTCAAAGATATTGTGTATCCCTGCAAAGACATTTAACTTGTTATACCTTGTTCCAACCTTAAAATTCATGATAGCCCAACCGGAAGTCTTTTCTTCGTTCAGGTCGGAGTCGGTACGGTGCTGGTCATCGGCAAAGATGGACTCCACATCGATAAAATATTTTTCAATATCATATTTTATCGAAATTCTGCCCGTCAGCGGTGATATTTCAGAAAGAGGTTTGTCAGAGGTGTCATCTCTTCCCCATGTATAAGACAGCCCGCTTTCAAAAGTAAAATCAAAAGGGAGGAATGCATTAAAGCTGACCTCGCCCCCATATAAGGTCGCGTCAACGTTTTTAAAGCTTCTTGCATCTTTGACCGGCCCGGTTATGTTGCATACCGTGATAAAGTCTTTTATGTCAGAATAATAAAATGTTGCTTTACCATAAACCCGGCTTCCTATATTATATTTAACACCGATATCAAATTCCCTATTTTTTACAGGATCAAGTTCAGGATTGCCCACCCAGTTCGGGCTTGATGATGGTTTTTCCATGGCTATATATCTTTCATCAGGACCCGGCGGACGGGTAACATGCCCTAATCCCGCAAAAAGTTCTATATTTTTCACCAGCCGGTATGTAAGCTGAATATTGCCGCCTGCATAAGAATCGGTCTCTTCACGATCCCGCGTGCCGTAATACAGGTTGTACAGATCACTGCGGTCGTCATTTGCTTTTGACCTGCTTTGGTCAACCCTTGCTCCTATAGTCAACTTCAAATTTTTTTTAAGCGGACGATTGTATTCACAAAAAGCGCCGATATTATTTAAATCAACATCCGGCATCATCTTTTGCGTTCCTGCCGGCGATGTATTTTCAGCATCCCAGTTCCTAAGATAGTAATCAATCCCGACGGTTAATCTGCCGCTGTGAACGGCAATATCCGACTCAAGCTTCCCGCCGAAAGTTTTTGCTTCCGCATAACACCTCATCATATATCCCGAAGTGAATCCTTCAGAAGAGACTCTTCTCTCATCAGTCATATCATGTTTTACCTGATTACAGTAAAATTGAGCTTTCAGCTTTTTAATACGGTTAGAAATGTCTGGAATCTCATATTTTACATTCAGTCGATCGGTATTGTCATAGACAGCATCCATGAGAAGGTAGGGATAGATGATATCGTCGGCCTCCTGGCGGGCACAACCGATTTCCAATCTGTGATTCGCAAGGAGATTGAATCCAAATTTGCTCCAAAACGTGTTAATGGAATAAGCCTTGTCGTCCTCTTCCCCATCTTTATATCTGTTTGGCGAAGAAGCGGGATAGAGTTCCGTGATCCGGTCACCATCCCCGTCCTTATAAGGAAGTGAGTATCTATACGCGTAGCCAAAAAGAACATCGACTTTGTCGTCACTATAGGAGCTATTAAAAGAAGTATTGATATTTTCATAGGATCCGGCAAAAACATTTATACTTCCTCCCCATCCTTTTTTCGGCCGCGTGGTCTTGATTTCAACCAGCCCTCCCAGACTCCCCGGATTTTTAACATCAAACGGGCCCTTGAGAACGGAAATTTTTTCAATCTCCGCAAAATCGATGTGGAACGAATTCGGGTCCATCCGGTTTGGGCAGGCGCCATAGATTCTCATCCCGTCAATAAACACATTTATATTATCTCTTGAAAATCCACGAAGAACAATATCATTTGCTATTGCGCCTTTTCTGACCGAATTTATCCCCTCAATAACCTTTAGGGCCTCTCCCACATCCCTGGCTGGTGTTTCTCTGATCTCCTTGCCCTCGAGGCACTCTTTTTGCTGCACCTCCCTTTCTCCTTTGACAATAATCTCTTCAAGTATTATGGATTCTGCAAATAATTTGCCGCATAATATTAATAAAATTATCGATAAAATGCCTGTATATGTATAATATTTTTTCATTTTAGACCTCATTATATAAGTTGAGTTAAATTAAACCTGTTTTTTTTGTTTGTTAAGCCGTTATAAAAACCATCTGCTAATCATAGATAG
>JAUVKB010000201.1 GCA_030596405.1 Deltaproteobacteria bacterium | reverse complement strand
TTGCCGAAATTATTGGCATAAAGCCTGGTAATATATTTTGGCTCCGATATCATGATCTATGGCATTTAAGGTCACGGTTACATGACTGACCCCAAGTTGTGCGAGTTCATCAATATAAGGTTCAAGCCCCAACCCGTTTGTGGCAAGGCAAAGCATTATCTCCGGGTACTTTTTCCGTACAAGACGCAGCGTCTCCATGGTCTCTTTTGGATTTGCGAATGGATCTCCGGGACCTGCAATACCGACAACGGAAATGTTTTTTGTTTTTTCAAATACAAAATCAAGATATGTCATGGCCTGGTGCGGTGTCAGCACTGCGCTTGTCACTCCTGGCCGGCTTTCATTGACACAATCGTATTTACGATCACAATAATTACACTGTATATTGCACCTCGGAGCTACCGGAAGGTGCACCCTTCCAAATTTTCCTCGTACTTTTGCGTTAAAGCATGGATGGTTTGTCAGATCCATTTTTGTTCTCCTTTAGGCCTTGCCGAAATTATTGGCATAAAGCCTGGTAATATATTTTGTAATCGTTCACGGGTTCAAAGGTTGCAGGTAGAAGGTTAAAGGTTGATATGATATATATTGATTTTGTGCGAGCGTAGGGGCGAACCTTGTGTTCGCCCTTTGATTATTTACCCCTTTAATTATTCGCACGTTTTAAGGGCGAATACAAGATTCGCCCCTACGAGATATTGCCGGATACATTGGGCAGAATTTCCAGGTTCCGTGAACGGTTACTATATTTTTTATTGTAACTGCCGACTTTTTCTTCAGCCTTTTTTCTACATAATAATGGTGGGCAGTGCCCACCCTACATTGTAACATTCCCGATATTTACCCTTCACCCTTTAACCTTTAACTTACATATAAGTATAGCCTACGGGCGATTCATCCTGCCGCAGTGCTATAATGGTATTTGAAATAATATCAAAAAGCTGTTGCGCGCCCCTGTACCCGACATGAATAATCCTGGCGCCTCCAAGACGGTCATGAATCGGAAACCCAACACGTATCAAAGGCTTTTTTATCTCCCGCGCCAGTTTGTACCCTTTGCTGTTGCCCAGCAAAAAATCAATGTTTAATGTTTTTGCTGCTTCTCCAATTTCCATAAAATCGGCGCCCTCAAGGATTGTTATTTCCTTGTTTTTTAAATCAGGAATTACCTCGCCAAGTTTTTTTTCAAGATTACCGCTCTTTCCGCCTGAAGCGCAAAGTACGGGAATGATTCCGACTTCCGATAAAAAGGAAGCAAGTCCCACAACAAGGTCTTCTTCTCCGTAAATTGCGGCCCGCGTTTCAAAAACATATTTATGGCCGTCTGCATAGGCGTCTATGAGTCTATTCCGCTCTTTAATATGTTTTTCAGGCGCCGGGCTGCCGGTAATTGTTTTAAGCGCATCAAAAAACAGATCGGTTTCATTAATGCCAATTGGAATGCCAAGACTAAAGCAGGGGATTTTAAAACGCTCTTTTAATAATTTTCCGGCGCTCTCTTCTTCGGCAAGAATTCTCCCAAATTCTATGCTCGCAGGCGCTTTTCCCATGGAAGCAATATCTCCGATTTTCGTGCCGCCTTCAGGTATTTTCTGATATTCCGTCCATAAAGGCCCGTCAAAGGTATCAGAGTAATCCGGCAGCATTACATAATCTGTCTTAAAATCGTTAAATATTTCTTTTAGATATCGAAAGTCGGCCGGCGATAACATGCCCGGGAATATATTTATATGCTCTGCTTTTTTATCTCTTTTTACAGCGATTGAATCAACGAGTGATTTTACAGCCGCGTGAAAGCCGTCGATGTGTGTTCCCGAATAGCTCGGGGTTGAAACAGAAACTATTTCAGGCTGTTTTTCCCCTGTGTAATTTTTTTTATAATCCCTGAGCATCAGCTCAACATCATCTCCGATGGTTTCACTTAAGCATGTGCTTGCAATCCCGATAAGTTCCGGTTTGTACTGCTTTATAATGTTCTGGATTGCCAGCTTTAAATTTGCGCCGCCTCCGAATATGGCTGTCTCTTCTGTAAAATTAGAAGATGCTATATCTATCGGCTCATTAAAATGGCTTATCAAATATCTGCGTATATAGGTCGAACATCCCTGTGAACCGTGCAGCAGGGGAACAGAGTTTGCCACGCCTTTAAAAACAAAGGATGCTCCGAGAGGACTGCAAAGCTTGCACGCATTTTTTGTCGGAGTATACTCTTCTTTTGTCATGGTTTTCATGTTTTATATCCCCCTTTTCTCCTTGGCGCAAACTGCCAGACCGGACTGGTTACTGAAGAATAGACCTCTTTTGCAAAATTTATCATCCCGCTGTAGCCTGCAAGGGAAATTTTTCTTTCATGGTTATGATCACAAAATCCTATCCCGAGTTTATAGGCCATGGGTCTTTCCTTTACGCCGCCCACAAAAAGATCTACTTTTTTTTCAAGGCAGTATTTGGAAAGCTCCAGAGGATTGGCATCATCAACTATTACCGTGCCATCCTCGCACATATCCCTTAAAAGTTTATAGTCATCCTCATTTCCTGTTTGAGAGCCTGCAAGAACAACTTCCATTCCAAGGGTTCTTAACGCCTTTATCATGGAAAAGGCCTTAAACGCGCCACCCACGTAAATGGCAGCCCGTTTCCCGGAAAGAATTTTTTTATATTTTTTTATTTCAGGTGAAATTGCCTTGATTTCTTTTAAGACCAGCTCTCTTGTCTGTTTCATGATTTGCAGGTTATCCTTAAAAAAATCAGCAACATCATAAAGGGCTTTTGACATATCCTCTATCCCGAAATATGATACCCTTATATAAGGTATACCATATTTTTCTTCCATAATCTGAGCCAGGTGCAGCATAGACCCTGAACATTGCACCACATTCAGTTTTGCTCCATGAGAGCTTTTAATTTTGTCAACACGGCCGTCTCCTGTAAAAATTGCAGAGACTTCAAGCCCCATTTTTTCGTAATATTTTTTAATTGTCCATGCCTCGCCTGCAATATTAAATTCTCCCATTATGTTAAGGCTGTATTTACCCTTGTTTTTAATTAACCCTGTTCCGACCAGTTGCGACAAGGCTTCGCAGGCAGCCTCGTACCCATCCTTTTTTGTTCCTTTAAACCCCTCGGAATGAACAGGCAGCACCGGAATTCCTTTTTCCTCTGTCACACGTTTGCATACGGAATCGATATCATCTCCTATAATTCCGATAATACAGGTTGCATAAACAAATGCGGCATTCGGATGGTAGAGTTCTATGAGCTTGACAAGCGCCTGATATAATTTTTTTTCACCGCCGAAAATAATATCTCTTTCCTGAAGATCAGTGGAAAAACTCATACGATGGAGCTGGGGGCCTGATGAGAGCGCCCCCCTGATATCCCACGTGTATGACGCACACCCGATTGGCCCGTGGATCAGGTGCAAAGCATCGGCTATGGGGTAAAGCACCACGCGGGACCCGCAGAACACGCAGGCTCTCTGGCTTACGGACCCGGCCAGGCTCTTTTTCCCGCACTCTATCTTAAAAGCTTCTTCGCCCTTGTGATATATCTGCCTTTTTCTTTCTTTTAATATCTGTATGCTTTTCATATTTTGTTCCTGTTTTTACCTCAGTTGAACTATTAGCTGTTAGCCTTGAAGAATCAAGGTATTACATCAGTAAGAAATAACACCCAATGGGTGAAAATTTGTAATCGCAAAACATCTTGTAATCATTAAGCTAATAGCTAACAGCTAAAGGCTAACCGCTCAATTCACAATTTACATTACAAGATCAAATGCGATTTCCGTTGAATCCCGATCTATGCGGTCCATCAACGCCTCCAGTATTTTTTCAACGATTCGCATCCCGCCCCGATAACAT
>JAUVKB010000013.1 GCA_030596405.1 Deltaproteobacteria bacterium | reverse complement strand
TATTTTCTCACCGCTTTTTCAATGGCATCGGTCATTATCTGAGTGTTTTCCCGCAGATCCACACGCAAGTCCCCGGTCTTTTTCAAGGACAGAGGCGGTTTTATTATAAGTGTTAGCGATAAGTCCTTTTCTCTTATACAAAAACAAGGCAGTACGGAACATTTGTATCTTCTTGCCAGCAGAGCAACAGCCGGAGTCGCAGTCACGGTCTTGCCAAAAAAACTAACCTTAACGCCTTCAGAGCGTATAGGCCCTTGATCAATCATCACGCCAAGCGGATTGCCCATTTTTAAAGCCTTGCCCATTTCAGGCAGGGCCCCTTTTTTATCTATGATGTTGCTGCCCAAAATTTTTCTTATATTTCCGATCCAGCGGTCTAAAATCTCAGGCTGAATTTTTCTGGCGATAATAACAGGGGGCTTTTTAAAATAGCAGGAAAAAAAAAGATGGGACATTTCCCAGTTGCCGAGGTGAGCGCCGATAAAAATCGGGCCGCTATGATTTTTCATGGCGGCGATAAGATTCTCTTCTCCTTTTATTCTGACTCTATGCGAAATATCTTCTTTGGAAAAGCAGGTCATCTGACAAATTTCCAAAAGGGTGATTCCAATGTTTTGAAAAATTTTCACAGAAAGGTTCCTGATGTAATCATCTGACCAATCAGGGTTGGCAAACCTCAGATTACGCTTTACTATGCGTCTGTGAGGAATAGCCAATATATATACAACTATACCCGTCAACCGGCCAGCTCCGACAATATACCTGTGAGGTATGCCTGCGACAGATATTTTAAGCGTTTGAGAAATTTTTTGTATTATTTTTTCAATCATACTGTTTCCAAATAGCGATTTCAGGTTAAATCCAACTTGTTTACCCCTGCCAGCACATCATCAACGCTTATCTGTTTCATGCAGTCGATTGTACTGCATTGACGTTTAAAGCATGGGCTGCAGCAAAGGCCTGCCCTTATGATCTTATGACCTTTTCCAAAAGGCCCGGTTCTCCACGGAGCCGTTGGCCCGAAAAGAGCCACAACCGGAGTCCCAACCGCCGCGGCAAGATGCATCGGCCCTGTATCTGTTGAAACAAGACAATTCGCCCTTTCATAAATAGCCGCCAGAACCTTTAGCGATGTTTTTCCGGAAAGATCGGCAGCTTCTTGTTTCATATCCGATATTATACTTTGAATAATCTTGCGATCCTGCGCGCTGCCGGTAAAGACCACCCTGGCGTTGTATTGCTCAATCAGTCTATCCGCCAGCACAGCAAATTTTTCGTTGCTCCAGAGCTTTGTTTCCCACTTTGCCACAGGATTGACGGCAAACAGCCGTTTGGGAGCTTTTATTCCGTGCCTTATCAAAGAATTGTCCAAAAAATTGTCCAGGAGATCGTCCGCCAGTCTTTTGTCATGGCCGGTAACCGGAAGGTTAAACACAATATCACCGCAGCCGATTCCCATGGAATCGATAAGCATCAAACTTCTTTTTAGGGCGTGATTGTCCATGCTTACAGGAGAAATCCGCTTGTTTAAAAACAGATAGCTGTGTTCCTGGTGTTCCATCCCCCTGCCAAATCCGGCTTTACATTTCCCTTTGGACAATCCTGCCAGAATGGCGCTTTTTAACAACCCCTGAAAATCTATAACAAGATCGTATCGGATGCCCCTTAATTCTTTAATAAAATCACAGGCTTCTTTAATACTGTTCATACATGACAGGCCGGAGAGACCCTTTATCCATTGTTTCCGTTTTGAAACCAGAATGCGATCTATGGCGGGATGGCCTTTTATAAGACCACTTGCCGCTTCTTCAACCAGCCATGTGATATGGGCATCGGGATATTTTTTTCTTATGGCGTTTAGGGCCGGGAGTGTATGGATCACATCTCCGATGGCGCTTAATTTTATAATCAGGATTTTCATACTTAATCTATAAAATGGCTCTGTAGAATATCTTTGGCTGTCTCATAGACCATATCAACGGTTATCTCTTTCATACACCTGTGATCGGTCGGGCATTCTTGTTTCAGGCACGGGCTGCATGGCACATCTGCCCTGATAATATGACTTTTTTTATTTACAGGGCCGGTTGCAATGTGATCGGTTGAACCGAATATGGCGATTTGGGGCACATCAAGAGCTGCTGCTGCATGCATTAAACCTGAATCATTGGTGATAAAAAGAACGCATTTTTCGATTAATGCGACAGCCTCACGCAGGCTGGTCTTGCCGCAGATGTTAATAGAGTGCTTTCCCGTAGCCTCTGATATCTGCTTTCCCAAGGCATCATCTCCCGGCCCGCCAAAAATAATGATTGTGGCTTTGCAATTTTTACGCAGTTTTACACACAAATCGGCATAACGTCCCGGACACCACCGTTTGGCAGAACCGTACGCAGCGCTGGGATTGATGCCGATTAGATTGTCTTGCCCTGATATGCCGTAACTTTTCAGGATATTTTCGGCATGTTCTTGCTCTTTATCCGTTATAACCAGCGTAAGGCGTTTGCCGTCAGGCTCTATGCAGGCCTTTTTTAACATGCCAAGATAGTAGTCGATATGATGACACTTTTTATCGGCAGGTGTCAGGCTGATGCTATGTGTAAGGAGAAAGCCGCGTCCGTCTGTATTATGGCCGAGCCTGCTTGGTATGCCGGCAAAAAAAACCAGCAGAGCGGATTCAATTGCATTCTGTAAAAGTACGGCAAGATCGAACCCTTTTTGCTTAAGCTCCCTGCTCAATCGGAATTTTCCCGACAATCCCTTATGGTTTCCGGAATTGTCGTATCTTATAATATCATCAATATCCGGGTTATTGTAAAAAATCGGTTCCACCCATGGCTTGGCCAAAACAGTTATTTTGGCATTAGGAAAATTCTTGCGAATGGCTCTAATTGCAGGGGTGGTCATAATTGCGTCTCCTATCCAGTTTGTGGAACGGATAAGGATGTTATTTATGTTATCGCAAGAAAGTCTTTTCATCTTTATAAAAATGATTGTATTTTCATAAGGTTCAGCTTCGAAAAACTGTTGGGCAAGAAAAAATCAGAATAAACCAAGTTGAATCGGGGCATTTTCTTTGATCCTTTTAAAACCGGATGTTTCGTGTTTTTTTAACGATTTTTCTATATCACCTACAAAGGGGGAAAGCGATCTGTCGATGTTTTTACCGTAAATTCTCCGTTTTTTTGCATAGGTGAAGAACAACTTTTCCTTTGCCCGCGTCATTGCAACATAAAAGAGTCTTCTTTCTTCATCAATGTCGGCGTTTTCATTCTCAGACTTTTTAAAAGGGATGTAATCCTTTTCACAACCCGCAATAAAAACAACCGGAAATTCAAGGCCTTTGGCCGTATGCATAGTCATTAAAGAAACCTTTTCAGACTGGGAATCGTATAGATCCGTATCTGTCTGAAGCGCAAAGGATTCGAAAAAATCTGCGGTATCGGCCCCAAATTTAGTGGAAATATCGATAAGATTCAAAAAAACATCTTTTGTTTCAGGATCGCTCTTTACGGCTTCCGACATTCCCGTGTTTTCCAAAAGATAAAGGAGTCTGTTTTCAACCGTCATATTTTTAGTGTCTTTTTCCAACCTTAACAGGTTGCCTGCAAAATCGATGAGTTTACTCCGGCGTTTAATACTGATATTTTGCAAGGGGAGATCTCTAATATTTATCATGCCTTCTTTAGGCGCTAAATTCTTGTCAAAACACGACGCGTTAAATATGTCCAAAGTTTTTTTATCGATGCCGGACCCTTTTAAATCTGCAAGTTTTTCAAAATCGATACAGGAACCATGACCGGATGTAGTTTTCAATAATGAAATAATCTCTTGAATCCCTTTCCGGCAAAAAATGTTTTCCCTGCTTGCCATTTGACATGGGATACCGGCCTTTTCTAAAAAATCCGCAATAATTTCGCCCTGGCTGTTTGTCCTGTATAAAACGGCAAAATCTGAAAATCCGTAGAGGCCTGTATGATCGGAATTACGAGTTTTTCCAAAATCGATGGAATGAAATCCGATGCCCCCGATCAGGTTTTCTATGGTTTTACCTATGGATACGGCCTCGGCTTTTTCCGTAGCGGATTCAAGTATGCTTATAGTTTTAACGCCGTCAATTTCAGAATAAATACGGCTTTTGGAATCGTTATTGTCCTTGATGACCTGCTTTGATACGACCGGGTCTGATATGATCGGATTTGATATGATTGGGCCTGATATAATTTGATATGATGCTTCGAGAATAGCCCGGGCCGACCGGTAGTTGCGTGTAAGCTTTATTACTTTAGCTTCAGGATAGTTTGCAATAAATTTGTTAAAATATTGAACATCCGACCCTCGAAAACCGTAAATTGACTGGTTCGGGTCGCCGATAACGCAAAGACCGCGACCTTTCTCCTCCGGGGCTGCAAGCGCCCGTATAATCCGGTATTGCCCCTGGTTTATATCCTGATATTCATCAACAAATATATGTTTGAATTTATCACGGTATCTCCCGCAAAATTTATTCTCGGTTTCAAGACGTTTTACGACATTAAAAATCAGGTCTTCATAGTCGAAAAGGGATTGCATGGATAGAAATTTCTGATAGGTTTTGTACGCCAGAGACAAAAGTTCGCTGTTACAACCTCCAACAGCATTAAGATCGTCACCGGGCCCCAATATCTGCTGTTTTGCGGATATAATCATATTTAAAAGCGTATCCGGCTTGATGGAAACACTTACACCTTTTTGTTTAATGTATTTTACAGCGTCTGAAATCAGGTATTTTCTATCGTTGTCATCTATGATCGTATATGAGTTATTATTATTTTGATCTTTTAAAATCTTATAGCAAAGCGAATGAAATGTGGCCACAAAAGGAAGCGGAGTCAAGCCGTTTAAAAGACTTTTAAGCCTGCTGCTCATCTCCTGGACAGCTTTGTTTGTGAAGGTTACGGCAAGAATATTTTCCGGCAGCGCTTTTTTTTCAGTAATCATATAGGCGATTTTATGTGTAAGTGTGCGTGTTTTGCCTGTACCGGGTCCCGCTACTATCAACAATGGGCCATTGCCGGATTGAACGGCTTTGCGCTGTTCATTGTTCAGATTGTGTAATATGTCCGCATCGTTATCTGTATCCTTAAAGGTGTCTGGTTTTTTTTCATATGCTTTCAAACGGCTCTTTTTTATATCTTTTGAAATAATTTTCGTTTTGGCTGGGTTTTTTTTCCTTTTTTTTTCAGGAGAAGACGGTATGGTGAAAAGGGATCTTTGCCCTAAAAGTTCTTCCCTCTCTTGAGGGGTGAAAACAGTTACCTTTCCATATTCTCCATCATACCCCGGAGAGATGTGAACCTTTTTTTGCCTTATCCTTTTTACAGCTTCACCCAATAATGGAACACCTGCCTTGTCGATTTCGTCGGCTGAAAGATTGTGAAGTATTTCAAATTCAGGGCCAAGCGCTTCAAGAACGCTCATATAACTATGCTGAACCTTTTTTGATTTTGGGCCCACCTTGAAAATTTCCGATAAAATTTCCGCAAGCGGGACAATGCTGTAAAAAGCGGGCGCGGTTTCAGGCTTTACACCATCCGGCCGGTTTGCCAGCTCTTCGACCCTGTATAATACTCCAAGCGTCAAAGGCTTCCCGCATACAGGGCAAATCCCGTTTTGTGCCATACTATTTTTTGGATGCAGGCAGATGTCGCAGTTTCTATGTCCGTCCAGATGATATTTACCCTCTTCCGGATAAAACTCGAAGGTGCCGAGAAACCGTTTTGGATCACCCGATTTAATCGCTGATTTTATTGAGGAATATTCAAGGGCTGTATCTAACAAGTTTGCTTCTCTGCCAAGATTTAAAGGAGAGTGGGCATCGGAATTCGATACAAGTGTAAGACCATCCAGACAGGGCACGCGCCAGTTCATAGGAGGATCGGACGACAGGCCGGTTTCAACGGCAAATATATGCGGCGTAAGATCATCAAAACACTCGTCAAGCGAGTCAAAACCGGATTTTGAACCCAAAAGAGAGAACCAGGGCGTCCAGATATGCGCGGGGATTAAAAACGCCCTGTCTGATGTTTCAAGGAGAGTTTCAAGAAGATTTCTTGCATCAAGGCCGAGGATAGGACGGCCGTCCGATTTTATATTGCCGATTTAGTCCAATTTTGCGTTGAATCGACCCGCAGTATCGATATCCGGCAAAAATACAAGGTTGTGATTTTTTCTGGTTCTTCCGTTTTTTTTATATATATTACTTATCTCGGAAGACAGGATGAAACGGACTTTGCCCCGGCATGAAACCGGAACCTTTTCGTTGCATTTTTCTGATATTTCGTCCCTTAACTTGAAAAGCCCCTGTTCGGCAGGCTTTAATTTTTCATTTATTTCCGAAAACCACCCGGGATGTGTAAAATCTCCTGTCCCGACGACCGTTATCCCTTTTAACTGGGCTGCAATATATAGATTTTCAAGATCAAGATTCTTTGCAGTAGCTCTTGAAAATTTGGAATGGATATGCAGGTCGGCTATAAATTTCATCTATGGCTGTTTTTCTAAAATCGTTGTAAAATATCAAGGAAAAAATGGAATGCAAAAAACGGAAAGCAGCCCCTTTTAGATTGGGGCTGCCTTGTTAAAACCGTCCGCTATGTGCGCGAGCGGATGTTATCAAACTTGGTTAGTGCCTGAACGAAAACTTCTAATTTTCCCAATTTCTGCGTCAGTCTCAAATTTTAATCCTCAAAATACTTGATGTATTCCTGCGGTTAAAATTTTCGCCTTCCTTTAACTTGAAAAAATTTTATGGCTTTTAACATTACTTTTTTACATCGATAGCAATTCCGGAAGAGATCAGCTCATCGATCTGTTCTTTTGAATAGCCGACCTCGGCCATAACTTCACGGGTATGTTCGCCAAGAAAGGGAGAAGATGAACATACCTCAGGCATTTTGCCTGACCGAACGATTGGAGTGCGTGTAAATTTTACCGGGCCATACTCCGGATGATCCATAGAAACAAAAATGTCACGCGCCTTTGCTTGAGGATCTTCCAAGGTCTGCGCCACCGACAACAAAGGAGCTACAGGAACGCCAGCCGTTCTCAATTTTTCAACCACCTCGGCGACCTTAAATCTTTTCATTCCTTTTTGCACCAGATCGTCGAGCTCTATTCTGTTTTCCAGGCGGCCTTTTGTCTTCAGATATTTCGGGTTTTCGTATAAATCCATAAAATCGAGAGACTCGCAAAAATATTTCCAGAACTGATCAGTAGCAACGCCGACAAAGACATAACCATCGGATGCATCAAAGACCTTGTATGGGCAAAAAGCGGCATAGCCGGAACCAAGCCGCTGGGGAAGAACTCCGGTTTTTGAAAAACCGACGGTGTAAGGAGACATCCAGGACAGAGCGGTCTCAAAAAGGCTTATATCTATACGTTGCCCCTCGCCTGTTTTTTCCCTGTCCATCAGGGCAAGCAATATTCCAAGAGCCAGGTACATCCCGGAACCCATATCGACGGCCGATGTACCAACACGCACCGGCGGGCAATCCGGTTCTCCTGTGTTCAGCATTATGCCTGAAAAGGCCTGGGCTACGACGTCAAAACCACGCATGTCTTTATATGGCCCTGTCTGGCCGAATCCTGAAATGGAGCAATAGATAAGTTTGGGATTAATGGCGCGGACAGTCTCATATCCAAAACCCAGTTTTCCGATGACTCCGGGAGTAAAGCTTTCAATTAAAACGTCCGCTTTTTGTAATATTTTTCTGACAATCTCTTTACCCTGTTCCTGTTTTAGATCCACGGAAATTCCCCGTTTATTGCGGTTGGCCATAATATTCCATGCGCCGCCAAGAGCGGGACGGCTCATATCGCCTGCGGGCGACTCAATTTTGATAACATCAGCGCCCATATCTGCCAATATCATGCTGCCGTAAGGCGCTGCCAAAGCATGGCTGAAATCGGCAACCGTAACACCTTCTAACGTTGTGGTTTTTTTACTAACCATTATAAAACCTCCTTCGTGTTTTTCTTACAATCGTAATGCTTCCGCGGATATCAATTATTGTAATTTTAATTATAGAAACTTGGCCTGACTCGACTTAAACCAAACAAGTATGGCCAACACGGGTAAGGCACAAGATCTCCAAGGTTTCCTGAAAAAATCGATTTAAATTTTCCCATAATTAGGCTTTAGTGTCAACCTTATTTATGAAATATGCCAGTAGCATTTCAAAATGTCCGGTTTTAAGTTTTTAATTTCCAATTGAATGTTTTTTTAAAACCATGTTATAATTATTATGTTTGACGGGGGGGGCGGGGGAGCAACCCGGGTGCCAAAGCAGGTGAATATGTTATTTTTTCTCAGTTTCATACTTGAAAGAAAGAATGCCTTGTGCCATAATCATTACACCTCGTTGATGATGGTTTTGTTTTGCCAAAACGAATCTATCATCCTGTTTTTACAGGGCCAACGAGGCTTTTTACTTTATTTTAATGATGAATCAGAGGAAAAGGACAGCCTGCATTGATTATTCTCGAGTCTTGATGATTTTTTTCTTGAGATTAAACAAAGATAATGTAAATTATTTTGTTATATTTAAGAAAATGCTGAAAAAGATTGGGGATTCTGTATATGGATATAAATAAAACACCGATTATAATCGGGAACGATCACGCGGCCTATGGTTTAAAAGAAAAAATTAAATCGTATCTCATTGAAAAGGATATCGATGTTGAAGATGCCGGAACCCATAATGAAGATTCGGTCGATTATTCAGATTTTGGGATCCGGGTTGCAGCAGAGGTTTCAACAGGAAAGTTTAACCGCGGGATACTCCTTTGCGGCACAGGCATTGGAATGTCAATGGTTGCAAACAAATTTTCTCATGTCAGGGCGGCTCTTTGCTCTGGTCTCTTTTCTGCCATTATGAGCAGGCGCCACAATAATTCGAACATACTTGTTATCGGCGCCCGTGTTACAGGGAGTGCTCTTGCCATGGAAATAGTAAGCGCATGGCTTTCCACACCTTTTGACGGTGGCCGGCATCAGCTAAGAATCGAAAAATTCGATTCTCTTGGTGAAGCTCCGAAATAAAAAAGTCAAAACAACGTAACTCCCACGGAGTAAATCCCACGGATCAGGCTTTTCACAAAACCGTCAACATTAACAATGCAGAGGTAAATGATACTTGAACTCAAAAATTTTAAACTCGAAAAATATTAAAGCCGTGGATCCCGATATTGCAAAAATTATTGTCCAAGAGATTGACAGGCAGAAAAACAACCTTGAACTTATCGCTTCGGAAAATATCGTAAGTCCAGCCGTTATGGCCGTCCAGGGAAGCGTGCTCACAAACAAGTATGCGGAAGGTTATCCTGATAAAAGGTATTACGGTGGATGTGAATATGTTGATGCGGCAGAAAAACTGGCCATCCAACGGGCAATAAAATTGTTTGATGCGGCGTATGCCAATGTTCAACCGCATTCAGGTTCCCAGGCCAATATGGCGGTATATTTTGCCCTCTTGGATCCCGGAGACACGGTCCTTGGTATGAGCCTGGCTCATGGCGGACACCTGACACATGGAAGCCCCGCCAGTTTTTCAGGAAAACTTTTCAAATTTATCCACTATGGCGTAAAACAAGATACGGAAACCATCGATTATGAAGAGTTAGCCCTTGTTGCTGAAAAACATAAACCAAGGCTGATCGTTGCTGGCGCAAGCGCTTATCCGCGTATTATAGATTTTAAAAAATTTGCACAAATTGCCGATTCAGTCAAAGCGTACTTAATGGTAGACATGGCACACATAGCCGGTCTTGTAGCGACAGGCCTTCATCCTTCTCCCATACCGTTTGCAGACGTTGTCACATCTACAACCCACAAGACATTAAGGGGGCCGCGCGGGGGCTTGATCCTGGCAAAAACCGACTATAGCGACATACTGAATAAAATGATTTTCCCCGGCATTCAGGGAGGGCCGCTTATGCATGTCATAGCTGCCAAGGCTGTTGCGTTTAAAGAAGCCCTTTCAGAGCCGTTTGCAACATATCAGCAAAATGTCGTTGATAATGCATCAGCTCTTGCAAAACAGTTGGCAAAAGAGGGTTTGAGGCTCGTTTCAGGCGGCACAGACAACCATATGATGCTGGTAGATTTAAAAGCTCTTAACATTACAGGGAAAGATGCTGAAAAAGCCCTTGGTTTAGCCGGTATTACCGTTAATAAAAATTCTATACCGTTTGAAACAAAAAGTCCTTTTATTACTAGCGGTATTCGGATCGGCACACCGGTTGTTACTTCAAGAGGCATGAAAACTCAGGAAATGGAAATCATAGCAAAACTAATCGTTACCGTTCTCAAAAACTATACGGATAACAGCGTTATTATGCATGCAAAAGAAAAAGTTCGCGCACTTTGTGACGCATTTCCTGTTTATGAACATCTAAGCACAGGCAGCGCTTAAGGATAATGGCAATCGAAGAGAATCGCCCTTCATGGGAGACCTATTTTATGGATATTGCAACACTGGTTGCAAAACGGTCAACGTGCAAAAGGCGTTCGGTCGGCGCTGTAATTGTAAAGGACAAAAGGATCCTCTCCACCGGTTATAACGGAGCCCCTACAGGCATGAAACATTGCCTTGAAATAGGTTGTCTTCGCGAAAAACTGAATGTGCCGTCAGGAGAAAAGCATGAACTGTGCAGGGGCATCCATGCCGAGCAGAATGCAATTATCCAGGCTGCCTTTTATGGCGTCTCCATAAAAGATGCGACCCTTTTTTGCACAAACCTGCCGTGTTCCATTTGCGCAAAAATGATTATTAACGCCGGCATAAAAAAAATATACTATAAGTCCGGTTATGCAGACTATCTGTCGAGCGAAATGCTGAAAGAAGCTGATATTGAAGTAATAAGGACAGGTACTGATTAGCAGGGAGAAAATAATGAAGTGTCCGTTTTGCGGAAAAATCGACAACAAGGTCATCGATTCCAGGTTGAGTAAAAACAACAATGTTATTCGCAGGCGGAGAGAGTGTTTGAATTGCGGTCGGCGCTTTACAACCTATGAGCATATCGAAGAAACCCCCGTCATGATAGTTAAAAAAGATGGGCGCCGTGAAGTTTTCAACAGGGAAAAGGTGCGTTCCGGGATTCAAAAAGCCTGCGAAAAACGGGATATCAGCATTAATACTATCGAAGAATTCCTCGATGAGACAGAACGTGACTTAAAAGAAACCGGTGAAAAAGAGATTCCCTCTTCG
Source organism: Deltaproteobacteria bacterium (assembly GCA_030596405.1). Lineage (GTDB taxonomy): Bacteria > Desulfobacterota > Desulfobacteria > Desulfobacterales > JAUVKB01 > JAUVKB01. The sequence goes on along the minus strand of JAUVKB010000013.1, from coordinate 8,696 downwards.
ATGGTAGGTGAAAGGATCATGACAAAACTTCATGACATTGATGCTGTAGCGTATGTAAGGTTTGCATCGGTTTACAGAGAATTCAAGGACGTTAACGATTTTGTGTCCGAACTCAAAAGTCTTTTGAACCAAAGGTGAAACATCCCGGCGGTGAAATATAGTTGATTATACAGGTATTAAACAACTTAAATGAATGATAAATATTTCATGGAAACGGCTCTAAAACTGGCAAAAAAGGGCCGTGGTTTTACATCTCCCAATCCTATGGTCGGCGCCGTAATCGTGAAAGACGGCAAAATTGTGGGAAAGGGGTACCACAAAGCCGTTGGAGAGGCACATGCTGAAGTGAACGCATTAGACGATGCGGGAATTTTTGCCAAAGATTCAACCCTTTATGTCACTCTTGAACCATGCAACCATACGGGCCGGACACCGCCATGCACCGGAAAAATCATAGGCGCCGGCATAAAACGGGTTGTCGTTGCCGCAAGCGATCCTAATCCTGATGTAAGGGGCGGGGGCATAGATTATTTAAAAAAGTCGGGTATAAATATTACAACAGGTGTCTGTGAAGCTGAAGCAAAAAAAGTTAATGAGGTTTTTGAAAAATATATTACAACAAAACGTCCGTTTGTTACCCTGAAATGCGCTTCAACTTTAGACGGCCGTATTGCAACAAGAACAGGTGATTCCAGATGGGTTTCAGGCAGCGAATCCAGAAAGTTCGTTCACAGACTTCGTCATGCAAGTGATGCCGTCATGGTCGGTATCGATACAGTAAAAAAAGATGATCCGAGCTTAACAACGCGCATAGATATTAACGGCAAAAAAGGTGTGGATCCTGTTCGTATTATTCTCGATTCACATCTTTCAATTTCCGAAAATGCCAAAGTGCTGCAGCACGATTCCATTTCTGATACAATTATTATAACAGATACAGATGTTTCAAGGGAGAGTAAGGCCGAAATAGAAAATAAAGGGGCCAGAATTTTCGAGTCACCAAGCAAAGACGGTATGATCGATCTTTATATGCTCATGGAACGATTTGGAGCTGAAGGAATAACAAGCCTGCTTATTGAGGGGGGGAGCCGTGTAAATGCATCTGCGCTGGCATCGGGCATTGTGGACAAAGTTTTATTTTTTTATGCGCCAAAAATTTTAGGTGGAAATGACGGTGTTCCTGTCTGTACGGGACCTGGGCCTGATTTGATGAGCGGGTGCATTTTAGCAAAGGATATAAATATTCATCGCTTTGGTGATGATATAATGATTGAAGGGTATATTAAAGTAGAATAATAGCTACGCATAATATCTCAACCCTTTTTGATTTTCACGCTTTAACAACTAACGGCAATTATTTATGTTTACCGGTATTATAGAAGGTCTCGGCACAATTAAGGGGTTGCGGCAGACCGGTGAAGGCAAGCGTCTAACCATAAATGCCGATTTTGTGCTTGATAAAACCAGAATCGGAGACAGCATAGCTGTAAACGGCGCCTGTGTGACTGTTGTCGTGATTGACGGAAAACGTTTTGAAGTCGATGTGTCTCCGGAAACCCTGTCAAAAACTACATTTGACAAAACAAGTATTGGGGAACGTGTAAATCTTGAACGCGCCCTGTGTCTTTCCGACCGCATAGACGGGCACCTTGTATCAGGACATGTCGATGGTATGGGAACAATTAAACAGAAAAAAACAAAGGGCAATTCAATTATTGTCTCAATTGGTATGGACAAATCAATTTCACGCTATATGATACAAAAAGGATCTGTTGCGGTAGACGGTATAAGCCTTACCATCAATAATTGCGGAAAAGAGAGTTTTGATGTAAGTATTATACCGCATACAGGAAAGTTGACAACCATAGGTTTTAAAAAAGTCGGAGATATTGTCAATATCGAAACGGATATGATCGGCAAGTATGTTGAACGCTTTGTTGCCGGAAGACAAGACGACGATAGCGGAAAAGAGACGAAAAAACCAGCTTTAAATATGCAGTTTTTGGCAAAAGCAGGCTTCCTTTAAGGGTTCGCTTAAAAATAAATTTATTAATTACAGGAGAAAATAAAAAAACAATGCCGCTTATTACTATTGAAGAGGCTATAAAAGAGATTCGGTTCGGTCACATGGTCATTCTGGTTGATGATGAAGACCGTGAAAACGAGGGCGATCTAACAATGGCTGCGGAAGCTGTTACGCCTGAAGGCATTAATTTTATGGCAAAATACGGACGAGGACTTATCTGTCTTTCAATGACTGGAGAAAAGATCGATTCACTTGATCTTCCGCTAATGGTCTCAAACAACACATCAAAATTTGAGACCGGTTTTACCGTGTCCATAGAAGCAAGGCGCGGAGTAACCACAGGCATTTCAGCGGCTGATCGTTCCACCACAATCATGACGGCCGTTGCAGACGATGCCAGGCCCGGAGATCTTGCACGACCCGGGCATATCTTCCCCTTAAGGGCGAAAAGCGGGGGAGTTATGGTCCGTTCTGGTCAAACGGAAGGGTCCGTCGATCTGGCACGCCTGGCAGGCTTAAAGCCCGCCGGTGTGATTTGCGAAATAATGGATGACGACGGCACAATGGCCAGAATGCCGTCCCTTGAAAAGTTCAGCGACAAACACGGCATAGGAATTTGTACGATAAAAGATCTTATCAAATACCGTATGCGCACGGAATCCTTTGTAAAAAGGGTTGCAGAAACAGTAATACCTACAGTTCATACAGGTGAATTCAAAGCGATTGTTTACGAAAATGATGTGGACGACCTTTTGCATATTGCAATGATTAAAGGTGAAATCGATTCGGAAAGTCCGGTTCTTGTTCGGGTCCATTCAGAATGCCTCACGGGGGATATTTTCGGGTCTTTGCGCTGCGATTGTGGGGATCAGCTTCATAAGGCAATGGAAATGATGGACAAAGAAGGAAATGGCGTGCTTCTTTATATCCGTCAGGAAGGCCGTGGAATCGGCCTGGTAAACAAACTAAAGGCCTATGCCTTGCAGGACCAGGGCCTTGATACGGTTCAGGCAAATGAAAAGCTCGGATTTAAGCCGGATCTTAGAAATTATGGAATAGGCGCACAAATTTTAGTCGACCTCGGAGTAAAAAAGATGAGGTTGCTTACCAATAATCCAAAAAAAATAGTCGGGCTCGAAGGTTATGGATTAAAAGTTGTTGAACAGGTGCCTATTGAAATTAAACCGAATGAATTCAATAAATGTTATCTTGAATGCAAAAAGCTGAAGATGGGGCACATGCTCAACGGCGATGCAACACCCTAATCTTTATTATGTTTTAACGGGGAGGAATTAATATGCCAAAAAGTATCGAGGGAAATTGTCTTGCCGAAGGCAAAAAATTTGCAATCATTGCAAGCCGTTTTAACGATTTTATTACGGACAGACTGGTAAGCGGGGCCGTGGATGCGTTAACACGCTGCGGGGCAAATGATGCGGATATCGATATTGTTAAGGTGCCGGGAGCCTTTGAAGTTCCCCTTTTGTCACAAAAAATGGCGGAAAAAAATCGATATGATGCAGTGATATGTCTTGGTGCTATAATTCGAGGCTCTACACCACATTTTGATTATGTGTGCGCCGAAGCATCAAAAGGGATCGCAACGGTCAGTATGAAATACAATATACCGGTAATCTTCGGTATTATAACAACGGATACTATTGAGCAGGCCATAGAACGTGCCGGCACAAAAGCCGGGAATAAAGGGTGGAGCTCAGCCATGTCTGCTGTTGAGATGGCAAACCTGTTAAAGGCTGTCGATCTGTCATAATTATGGGAAACCGTCGCAAGTCAAGAGAGCTTGCCATGCAGGCTCTCTTTTATATAGATATATGCCAAAATGACCCTGACAAAGCTATAGGACTTTTTAATAGAAATTTTAATCTTTCTAAAAATACATTTCCCTTCTTTCTTAAGCTGGTAAAAGGCGTTGTTGGAGCCAAGCCTGAAATTAACTCGATTATCGAAAGTTTTTCAAATAACTGGAAAATATTTCGCATGTCCCATGTTGATAGAAATATCATGCGGATAGCAGTGTATGAACTGCTTTATTGCCACGACATTCCATCTAAAGTATCTATAAACGAAGCAATTGATATGGGTAAAAAATATGGTACGGAAGAATCGGGCGCCTTCATTAACGGAATCCTTGACAGCATACGGATATCAATAGAAAAAAAAGAGATTGAAATTAAGTGAAAAAGACCTAATACATTTAAAAAATGTATTTTATAAAACCTGCACTGGAGGATATTTTGATTATTAAAAAATTGACCGTTGGGCCGATTATGGCAAATTGTTTTATTATAGGGTGTGAACGTACAAAAGAAGCTGTAGTTATAGATCCCGGGGATGAAGCAGATAAGATTCTTATATCCCTTGCGGAATCAAAACTGAAAGTAAGGTATATAATAAATACCCACGGCCATTTTGATCATGTGGGTGGAAACAAAAAGTTAAAGGAGGTAACCGGGGCTGATTTACTTATTCATCCTCTTGATGCCCCGCTGCTTGGCCAGCTTTCCACCAGTGCCGCTGCTTGGGGTCTTCCAATGGAAAACTCGCCTCCGCCCGACCGTACTGTAGAAGATGATGATATCATCACCTTCGGAGACATTACATTTAAAGTTATTCATACTCCAGGACATTCTCCAGGCGGTATTTCGCTTTATACTGATGGAAATGTTTTTGTGGGGGACACGCTTTTTGAAGGTTCAATCGGCCGCACGGATTTTCCGGGCGGCGACTATAATACACTGATATCGAGTATACAAAAAAAATTATTTGTGCTCGGTGACGATGTAAACGTTTTTCCGGGCCATATGGGAAATACCACCATCGGCAAGGAAAAACGTTTTAATCCTTTTGTAAATCAATTATAAAAATGCCCTTCATCTATTCCAATACTTATTGATAGTTTGTTAATAAATATTTATTTATCAACCATTTTTTTATATTGTTAACAACATAATAGTTATAAACATCGTTATTTATAAAACATTAAAGGTAATTTTATTTATTTATTTATTAAAATCAGTAAATTAACTACTTTATTATAATTATAAATAATATAATATTTATAATATTTATAATTAAGGAATAAATATGAAATTCATAATAAATAAAATAAAGTTTTTGGGCGCTTTATCTAAAATTCAGGGCTTAACAGGTAGAAAAACAAATCTTGCTATAACTGAAACGGTTTTAATAAAAACAGAAGGTAAATCAAAAATAAGACTTGTAGCTACGGATCTTGAAACAGGTTTTGAGGGTTTATATCCTGCAGAAGTTGAGTCAGAGGGAATAATAGCGATTAATTGTAAAAAAATTTATGAAATTGTAAAAGAATTTAACAATAATAAAATTATTATTAATGAAATAGAAAACAGATGGATTGAAATTAGTGATAAAAAAACTCAATATCTTATCGTTGGAATGATACCTGACGATTTTCCAGAAACCCCACAAATAGAGAATGTAGATTTTTTTAATATTTATTCAACGGCGCTAAGAAAAATGATAGAGAAATCTGTTATTATAACTGGTGTTTCTGATGAAAAAAGAGCGCATATTAACGGAATATATTTTGAAAGACTCGATACTGATGATAAAAAAACTATTAAAATAGTCTCTACGGACGGAAACCGTCTTTCAATAGCTGATCATTCTTATAGTAAAGATTTTAATCTACCGCCAGGTCCAGGTGTTATTATCCCTAAAAAAGGTTTAAACGAAGTTAGTAAATTTTTAGATATTGAAGAGGATGTTCAGATAGGTGTTAAAGAAAATCATTTTATTATAAAAAAAAATAAAGAAACCATTACCATAAGACTACTTGAAGGAAATTTTCCAAAATACGATGATATTATAGAACAAAGTGATGGGAATATAATAAAGATAAATAGAAAAGAGTTCCTTAATATGTTAAAAAGAATGTCTATTTTATCATCTGAAAAATATAAGGGGGTTTTATTTAATTTTGACGAAAACAAACTATTACTTACAAAAACAAATCCTGAAATAGGTGAATCAAAAGAAGATACAGTTATAGAATTTAAGGGTGAACCGATAGAAGTTGCTTTTAATGTAAGATATTTTATTGAAACATTAAATATTATAGACGATGAGACAATTATTATAAATATTATAAATGAAGAAAAACCGTGTTTTATTAAAGGCGAAAAGGATAATAGCTATTTAAGTGTTATTATGCCGATGAGAATATGAATAAAGAAAAGAATATTTATAACGCCGACAACATAAAAATTTTAGAAGGCCTTGAAGCTGTTAGAAAAAGACCCTCAATGTATATTGGAAATGTAGATAGTGAAGGGTTGCATCATCTTGTCTATGAGGTTGTAGATAACAGCATTGATGAAGCTATGGCCGGATATTGCAACTCTATTAATATCATAGTCCATACAGATAACAGTATAACCGTTAAAGATAATGGAAGGGGTATTCCTGTAGGTATTCATAAAACCGAAAAGATACCTGCAGTTGAAGTTGTTATGACAAAACTTCATGCAGGAGGGAAATTTGACAATGATTCTTATAAAGTTTCAGGTGGGCTTCATGGAGTCGGGATTTCCGTTGTAAATGCCCTTTCTGAAAAACTGGAACTGAAAATTTATTCAAACGGAAATATTTATTATCAGACTTATGAAAAGGGTAATAAAGCAAGTGAGTTGAAGATCATAGGGGAGACTAAAAAAACCGGCACGACAATACATTTTGTACCTGATATGGAGATTTTTAATACAGATAATTTCAGCTATGAAATACTTGTTCGCAGAATAAGAGAGCTTGCTTTTTTAAACAAAGAACTAAAAATAAAAATAGAAGACGAGCGTTCAGATCAACAGGACGAATTTTTTTATAAAGGTGGAATAATATCGTTTGTTGAATATCTTAACAGGCGCAATACGGTTTTACATAAACCCATTTTTATAAAAGGTTTTAAAAACGATGTTCAAATTGAAGTTGCCATTCAGTATAATGATAAATTTACAGAAAAAATATTTTCATTTGCAAATAATATAAATACCGTTGAAGGAGGTTTTCATCTTATAGGTTTTAAAGCCGCGTTAACGCGAACGATAAATCAATATGCTGCAAACGGGAATCTACCTAAAAATTTAAAAGAAAAGATAAGCGGTGATGATGTAAGGGAAGGTCTTACAGCGGTAATAAGCATCAGAATGAAGTCCCCCCAGTTTGAAGGTCAAACAAAAACAAAATTAGGAAACAGCGAGGTAAAAGGTCTTGTTGAATCTTTAATTAACGAAAAGTTAAGTATTTTTTTAGAAGAGAACCCTTCTATAGCTAAAAAGGTGCTGGCAAAGGCTGTTGATGCATCCAGAGCAAGAGATGCGGCAAAAAGGGCTAGAGATATTGCCAGAAGCAAAGGTTCTTTAATTGATGCAACCCTTCCTGGAAAACTTGCAGAATGCCAGTTTTCAGAACCGTCTCAAAGAGAAATTTTTATTGTAGAGGGAGATTCTGCTGGTGGAAGCGCAAAACAGGGAAGGGACAGAAAATTTCAGGCGATCCTTCCTTTAAAAGGGAAAATATTAAATGTGGAAAAAGCTCGATTTGATAAAATTCTTCGTAGTGAAGAAATTAAAAATATAATTACCGCATTAGGAACAGGTGTGGGAAGCGAAGAATATGATATTGATAAAATCAGGTATCATAAAGTAATTATAATGACAGATGCAGATGTTGATGGATCTCATATAAGAACGCTGCTTTTAACTTTTTTTTACAGACAGATGTCTGAAATCATACAAAAAGGATATTTATATATTGCTCAACCACCCTTACTTAAAATAGGAAAAGGAAAGAGCGAAATTTATTTTAAAGATGAGATTGAGTTAAACGATCATCTTTTAAAAAGAGTATGTAATAAAAACAATGTAAAAACAAGAGACGGGAAAATATTATCAGAACATAACTTGTATGTTTTTATAGGAAATATTTCAGAATATTATTATTCAATTTCAAAACTGGAAAGGCGGGGTATTCCATCAGACCTTTCTGAATTATTGATAAAAGAGGGTGTTGAAAATAAAGTCTTTCTTCAAGACAGAGAAAAAATGTCGCATTTAAAAGAGACCCTGTCAAAAAGAGGTTATGATGTTGGGCAATTAACGTGGAACGAGGAACGAGATCTATATGAAATGATAGTTGTTCCAATTAATATCAGGAAAAAAGATGAGTTAATATTAGACGCAACAGAAAAAGAAATAAAACCTGTTAAAATAGGAAGAGGAATTATTTATTCATTAGATTTTCAGAAAAGTTTTAATATATATAAAAAAATATTAAATTTTGACAATCCGCCTTTTTCGCTTTTAATTTTAAATAAAGAAAATGAAAAAGATGCTGTTGAGATTAAAGATAAAAAAGAGCTCCTTAATTTTATGATAGATGAGGGGAAAAAGGGTCTTGCTGTTCAGAGATATAAAGGTCTTGGTGAAATGAATCCGGATCAATTATGGGAAACAACAATGAATCCTGATAAAAGAATGCTACTTCAGGTTAAAGTAGAAGATGTTCTTGAAACCGATGAAATTTTTACAATACTCATGGGAGATGATGTTGAACCAAGAAGGGAATTTATTCAAAAAAACGCACTTGAAGTAAATATGTTGGATATATAATAAAC